>JAOPZL010000363.1 GCA_025964175.1 Solirubrobacterales bacterium | reverse complement strand
ACGCCTGGGTGGTGCGGGTGACGGCGGCGTGGAGGGAGGCGTCCGGGGCGTCCACCTGCGCCGCCCGCCGCGACAGCACGGGGAAGATCGCGCTGACGGCCAGCGGCGGGATCGCCGACAGCACCTCGACGACGCGGAACGAGGCGCCGAACAGGCCGGTCTCGCGGTCGCCGGCCAGCAGCGACATCTCCACCACCGCGACGCGGAAGAACAGGACGCTCGCGGCCGCCGCGATCGCGAACGGGATCGTCTGGCGCAGCAGCACCGTCCAGCGCCGCGGCTCGCGCGCGGGCCCGACGCGCGCGGCGAAGGCGACGACGACCGCGAACCCCGCGAGCGCGGCGGGGATGAGGATGGCGAAGAAGACGATCAGGTCGGCGCCGATCGCCACCCCGGCCACGATCAGCACCGCGGCGGTCGCCTGGCGCACGAGGTCGCCGAGCGCCATCCGCCCGGCCTGCAGCCGCACGAGCAGGTCCATCCCCAGCGTGGTCGCCGCGTTCTGCACGACCAGCCCGAGACCGGCCAGCGCGGTCCCGGCGACGACCGTCCAGCCGAACCCGACCGCCGCGGCGAACGCGACGACGAGCGCCACCCCGGCGACCGTCGCCGCCAGGCGCAGCCCGAGCAGGTCGGCCAGCAGCGCGCGGCGGCCGTCCTGCGGCGTGGTCGCGAGCTCGCGCACGCCGAGCGTCGTCAGTCCCAGGTCGGTCAGCCCCTGCACGATCGCCACGAGCGAGAGCACGGTCACGTAGCGGCCGGTGTCGTCGACCCCGAGGTGGCGGAAGAGCAGCGCGACCGCGCCGACGGTCAGCAGCTGCCCGGCCAAGAACCCGCCGGCCCGCAGCGCCCCGCCGCGGGCAGCGGCCGCACCCTCCGAGACGACGTCGCTGTGGGGGCGAGCGCTCACGCGCGGCGAGGCTACTCGGTGGTACGCCGCCCGGCCGCGAACGCCCATCATCTGCCGCCTCCGGTAGGGTCTCAACCGCCGTTCGGGTCCGCCATCTCGGTCACTGTCCCGCCGCACAACCGCGTCACCTTTCGGCTCTCCGCACGTCCTACCTCGCGCGATGACCTCCTTCCTCGACCCTCAGCCCCGCCCGGCCTCGGCCCCGCCTGGTGCCAGCGGACTGCGGCCGCAGGCCGAGACGGTCGTCGGCATCCCCCTCGCGCTGACGAACTACGAGCAGACGATGGACTGGATGGACGCGGTCGTCGCCGAGCGCTCCAAGGCGATGGTCACCGCCGCCGCCGTGCACCTCGTGATGGTCGCCCGCGAGGACCCGGCCACGCGCGCCGCGGTCGTCGATCCGCGGGTGCTCGCGGTGCCCGACGGGCAGCCGCTCGTATGGGCGCTGAAGGCGCTGGGTCACAAGCACGCCTCGCGCGTCTACGGACCGGACCTGATGGCCGCCTACCTGGAGCGCTCCACGCGCACCGGCGTGCGCCACTACCTCTACGGCGGGCGCAACCAGGGCGCGCTCGTCCAGCTCGTCAACGAGCTGCGCCGCCGCTACCCGGGGCTGCAGATCGTCGGCGGCTACTCGCCGCCCTTCCGCCCGCTGACCGACGACGAGGCCGAGTGGGTGGTCGAGGACATCGACCGCTCCGAGGCGGACGTCGTGTGGGTCGGCACCGGCCAGCCCAAGCAGGAGCAGTGGATGGCCGCGTTCCGCGACCGCCTGCAGGCCCCGATGCTCGCCGGCGTCGGCGCCGCGTTCGACTTCCACGCCGGGCTCGTCCCGCAGGCGCCGTCGTGGATGCAGGCCAGCGGCCTGGAGTGGGTCTACCGGCTCGCCCATGAGCCGCGCCGGCTGTGGAAGCGCTACGCGCGCTACAACCCGCTGTTCGTCGCGGCGTTCGTGCGTCAGCTGGCTGCGCGCCGGCGTCGATAGCCTCTTCGTCCGTGCGCTACGACGTCTCCATCGTCGGCCTGGGCCGCATCGGCCTCCCGCTGGCCCTCTCCTTCGCCGACCGCGGCCTGCGGGTCCTCGGCATCGACAACAACCCCGAGCGACTCTCCGCGCTGCGCGAGAAGCGCATGCCGTTCGACGAGCCCGGCGCCCAGGAGCTGCTGGAGCGCGTCGACCTCGGCCTGAGCGAGCGCGTCGGCGACGCCGCCGACGCGCAGAGCATCGTCCTCACGCTCGGCACGCCGGCCTTCAGCCACATCGAGATCGACATGCGCGACATCCGCTCCGCGCTGGACGACCTGCTGCCCGTCCTGCACGAGGGCCACGCGCTGATCCTGCGCTCGACGGTGGCGCCCGACACGACCGAGTTCGTCGCCGGCTACCTCGAGAAGCACCGCTCCTTCGTCGTCGGCGAGGACGTCTTCGTCGCCCACGTCCCCGAGCGGATCGCCGCCGGCCGCTTCTTCGAGGAGGCCTCGACGCTGCCGTGCATCATCGGCGGGGTCGGCGAGCGCTCCGGCGAGGTCGCGGCCAAGCTGTTCGAGGTCCTCGGCGCGCCGATCGTGCAGACGACGCCCGTCCAGGCCGAGCTGGCGAAGATCTGGACGAACATCCTGCGCTACGCCAACTTCTCGCTGCCCAACCTGCTGATGATGGACTGCGAGCAGCACGGCGCGAACGTCTTCGAGGTCATCGACCTCATCAACCGCGACTACCCCCGCGGCGGCATGGCCCAGCCGGGGCTGACCGCGGGCACCTGCCTGCGCAAGGACTTCGCGTTCTCCGAGGAGCGCTCGCCCGCGCCGGGCATGCTGCTCGCCGTGCACCGCGTCAACGAGACGGTGCCGCGCTTCCTCGTCGAGGGCATCAAGCGCCGTGTCGGGAAGCTGCGCGGCGTGAAGGTCGCGGTCCTCGGCCTCGCGTTCAAGGCGGGCACCGACGACGAGCGTGATTCGCTCGCCCACAAGCTCGTGCGCCTGTTGGAGCGCGAACTGGCCGACGTCGCGATCCACGACCCGCACGTGCAGACGCCGACGCAGTCCTTCGACGAGGCCGTCGACGCCGCCGACGTCGTCGTCATCGCGACGAACCATCCCGAGTTCTGCGGCCCCGCCGCCCTGCGCGCGATCCGCTCCCAGGCGCGCGAGGACGCCCTCGTCGTCGACCCGTGGAACTGCTTCGGCGCCGCGCAGGTCTTCGCCTACACGACCGAGATCCAGGCGCTGGCCGCCCCCGCCTCATGACCCGCGTTCTCGTCACGGGCGGCGCCGGCACGATCGGCCAGGCCGTCGTGCGCCGGCTGCTCGCCGACCCCGAGTGGGACGTCCGCGTCTCCGACCAGCGCGTCCCGCCGCAGTGGATCCGCGAGGGCTGCGAGGTCCACACCGGCGACCTGCGCGACCGCGCGCAGGCGCGCGAGGCGATCGAGGGCTGCACCCACGTCATCCACCTCGCCGCGATCGTCGGCGGGATCGGCAACTTCCACAAGCTGCCCTACACGCTGACCGACGTGAACTCGTCGCTCTACAACGGCGTGATCGGCGCGGCGCTGGACGTCGGGGTGGAGCGCTTCGTCTACGTGTCGAGCTCGATGGTCTTCGAGCGCGCGACCGAGTACCCGACGACCGAGGAGCACGTCTGGTCGGTGCCGATGCCGCGCTCGGCCTACGGGTTCAGCAAGCTCGCCGGCGAGGTGTGGGTGCGCGCCGCCCACGAGGAGCACGGGCTGCCGTACACGATCTGCCGCCCGTTCAACGCGTACGGCCCGGGCGAGATGCCCGAGGACGAGCCGGGCATCGCGCACATGGTCCCCGACGTCATCCGCAAGGTGCTCGCCGGCCAGGACCCGCTGCAGATCTTCGGCGACGGCACCCAGACCCGGACGCTGACCCACGTCGACGACATCGCCGACGGCGTCGTCACCGCGATGGCTCACCCCGCCGGCCTGCACGAGGACTTCAACGTCTCCGCCGCCGAGGAGATGACCGTCGCCGAGATCGCGCGGGTCATCTGGGAGGAGTGCGGCAAGGATCCCGCGGGCTTCCGCCTCGAGCACCTCGAGTCGTTCCCCGTCGACGTCGTGCGCCGCTGGCCGTCGGTCGAGAAGGCGCACCGCCTGCTCGGCTGGCAGTCGAAGATCGGCCTGCGCGACGGCATCGCGCAGACGGTCGACTGGCTGCGCCGGGTCCAGTAGCTCCGCGGCCCGACGTTATGCCCGGGCGGGCGCGGGTAGGGGAATCGGGAGGCAGAGAACGTCCTCTCATCCCCAGGAGCGTGACCATGAGCTTGATCCCGAGTCGCAGCACGTCCAAGAAGAAGCAGGCCGCGAAGGCGACCGCCAAGGCGAGCAAGGCGACCGCGAAGGCGGCGAAGAAGGTCGCGAAGGCCAAGGCGGTCCAGAAGGCGCCGAAGACGGCGGTCGCGGTGTGGACCGGCAAGCGCAGCGGCAAGATCCTCAAGGGCGTCGGCATCGCCATCCTCGGCGCGATCACCCTCAAGGCGATCCGCGGCAAGATGCAGGGCGGCTCGTCCGACGTCGCCCCGGCCCCGCCGACGTTCAACGCCACGCCGACGCCGGACCCCGGTGCCCCGGCCGCCGCCGTCAACGGCTCCGCGCCCGCCGCCGGCGTTCCCGGCTCCGCACCCACCCCGGAC
>JAOPZL010000357.1 GCA_025964175.1 Solirubrobacterales bacterium | reverse complement strand
GACGCCGCGATCGCCGCCGCGTCGCGCGACGGGCGCGTGCGGCGCATGGCGCTCGTCGAGCGGGACGCCCAGGTCACCCCCACCGCGCTGCGCCTGGTCGCGACCCACGACCTCGTCTTCGCCCGGGTGGGCGACCTCCGCGACCTCCGCGCGCTGGCCCGTGGGCGCACGGCCGACACGCTGCTGATCATGATCGTCGAGCCGCCGCCGTCGCTGATCACCCGGCTGCTGCCGATCGGGATCGTCGGCCTGGGCGGCGGGCACACCCTGACCGCGGCGACGACCCGCACCAACGGCCTCGTCACCGCGATCGACGTCGCGCCGACCATCCTGCGCTGGCTGGACCAGCCGATCCCCGAGGACATGACCGGGCAGCCGATCGAGCGCGACGGCCCGCTCGACCTCGCCGGGCTGCGCGAGCAGCAGGACCGGCTGCGGGTCGTCACCCAGCGGCGCAACCCGACGCTCGGCTTCCTCGTGGGCGGTTGGCTCGTGCTGCTGCTCGGCGGCCTGGCGGTCGGACGCCGGCGCGGCGCGCGCTGGGCGGTGCGGGTCGGCGGACTGGCATTCCTGTGGCTGCTGCCCGTGCTGCTGGCCTCCGCCGCGCTGGCGCCACGCAAGCTGACCGAGGAGGCCGGCGTGGCGCTCGCCTCGCTGCTGCTGGGCGCTCTGACCGAGCGGCTCGTGCGCTGGCCACTGGCGCCCGCCGTACCGGGGATCGTCGGGACCGTCGCCTACATGGTCGACCTGTTCTTCGGCTCGACGCTGATCGTCCGGTCGCTGCTGGGGCCGAACCCGCTGTACGGCTCGCGCTTCTACGGGATCGGCAACGAGCTGGAGTCGACGCTGCCCGTGCTGGCCCTGTGCGGCGTCGCCGCCGCAGCCGTCGCCCTGGGGTGGGGGAGACGGTCGCGCACGTTGGCGCTCGTCTTCGCGGGGACGGGGCTGGTCCTCGGCGCGGTCGTCGGCTCGGGACGGCTGGGCGCCGACGTCGGCGGCGTCGTCACGGTCGGCGCCGGGACCGCGGTCGCCGTGCTGCTGGCGCTTCCGGGGGAGATCACGCGGCGGCGCGTCGCGGCCGGGATCGCGGTGCCGGTCCTGGGGATCGTCGCGCTCGCCGTGCTCGACCTCGCGACCGGCGGCGACGGGCACTTCACCCGGACCGTCCTGCGCGCCGGCAGCGACCAGGCGCTGGCGGACGTCATCAAGCGCCGCTACGAGCTGGCCTGGAACAACCTCACCGGGGGCATCATGCCGCTGCTCACGGTGCTGGCCCTGGGGGCGATCGCGTGGGGGATCGTCCGCCGCGACCGGCTCCTGGCCGGCGTTCCCGGCGCCGACGCGTGGCGGGCCGCGCTGGCCGGCAGCGCCGCCGCCGGGATCGCCGGCGCGCTCTCCAACGACTCGGGCCCGCTGCTCGTCGTCTTCGCCACCTTCGCGGCCGCCTGGGTGGCCGCATACCTGCGCGCGGGGGCGGGGGTACGGGACATCGTGTAGATCGACACGGAGGAGAGCCGGTCGATGGTCTACGCTTTCCCGTGATGCGCATCGCCCTGGTGTCGCCATATTCATGGACCTATCCAGGGGGCGTGACGCGGCACATCGAGGCGCTGGCCGAGGAGTACCTGCGGCGGGGTCATGAGGTGTCGGTACTGGCTCCATACGATCCGGACGACGCCCTCTCGGCCCGCCTCCACCGCGGTGTCCGTCCGCAGCAGCGGCCCCTGCCGGATTACGTGATCCCGACCGGGCGCACGATCGGCTACCCGCTCAACGGCGCCGTGTCGAACCTCGCGGGCTCCCCGCGGGCCGTGGCCCGGCTGCGCCGCGAGCTGCGCAACGGCGGATTCGACGTCGTCCACCTGCACGAGCCGGTCGCCCCGACCGCCTGCTGGGACACGCTCACATCGGTCGACCTCCCGCTCGTCGGCACCTTCCACACGTACTCCGAGAACGCGATGTCCCACGGGGTCGCCGCGGCCCTCGGCTCGCGCCGGCGCATGAACCGGCTGAACGTCCGCGTCGCGGTCTCCGAGGCCGCTGCGTGGACCGGGCGCCGCTTCTACGGCGGGCGCTACCGCGTGATCCCCAACGGCGTCGAGGTCGGCGCCGATCTGCCCGCGCGCGTCGTGCCGCGGGTCGAGGGCGAGCCGCTGCGGATCGCCTTCGTCGGCCAGGCCGTCGAGCGCAAGGGGCTGCCGGTCCTGCTGCGCGCCTTCGAGGCGCTGCGCGAGCACGTCCCTGCCCAGCTGACGATCGTCGGCGCGACCGGTGAGGACGTCGAGGCGCTGCTGGAGGACACGACCGGGATCGTCGTCCTGGGGCCCGTCGACGATGAGCGCAAGCAGGACGTGCTGCGCGAGGCCGACGTCCTCTGCGCGCCCTCGCTCGGCGGCGAGTCCTTCGGCATGGTCCTGACCGAGGCGTTCGCCGCGGGAACGCCGGTCGTCGCCTCCGACATCCCGGGATACCGCGACGTCGTCACCGACGGCGTCGAGGGCATCCTCGTCCCGCGCGGCGACGCGACGGCGCTGGCCGAGACGCTGCGCGACCTCGCCCTCGACCCGGCGCTGGAGGCCCGCCTGGGCGCCGCCGCCGGGCTGGCCG
>JAOPZL010000332.1 GCA_025964175.1 Solirubrobacterales bacterium | reverse complement strand
CCGAGGACGAGAAGACCGAGTAGGAACCTGCCCCGTGGCTGTCCCGTTCGTCGGTCTGACGGGCGGTCTGGGGGCGGGGAAGTCGACCGCGCTGGCCGCATTCCAGCGGCTGGGCGCGGCGACGATCTCCACCGATGCGGTGGTGCACGAGCTCTACGGATCCGACGAGGTCCGGGACGCCGTCACCGATCGGTGGGGACCGGAGGTGGCGCCGGGCGGGGTCGTGGACCGCTCGGCCATCGCCGCCCGCGCCTTCGCCGATCCCGGCGAGCGCGCCTGGCTGGAGGGCCTGCTGTGGCCCCTCGTCGGTCAGCGCGTGTGGGACTTCCGGGTGCGCTGCTGCGAGCTGGATCCGGCACCGCGCGCCGCGGTGGTGGAGACGCCGCTGCTGTTCGAGGCGGGGCTGGAGGCGATGTACGACGCGACGGTCGCGGTCATCGCGCCCGAGGACGTGCGGGCCGCCCGCGCCGCCGCGCGCGGCCACCATGCTGTCGACGAGCGGACGGCTCGCCAGCTCTCCCAGGAGGAGAAAGCGCAACGTGCGACGTTCTCCGTGGTTAACGAAGGGACGATCGACGATCTGCAGCAGGAACTGTCGGGCATCCTTGAGAAGCTGAACCCTTCGTGAGCACGCAGACCACCCACGCCGCCGGACGCCGCTCGCACGGCAAGGGACGCACCCCCGCCCGCGGTCGCCGCTGGGCGGTCGCGCTGCTGCTGATCGTCGGGCTGGGCGCGGTCCTCGCGGCGGCGGTCCTGCCGACGCTGAAGGACGCGGCGCGCGAGCTCACGCTCCCGCTGCACCACGAGGACATCATCCGCCAGCAGGCCCGGGAGAAGAACCTGCCCGCCGACCTGATCGCCGGGGTCATCTACGCGGAGTCCAAGTTCTCCGACCAGACGTCCCACGCCGGCGCGCGCGGGCTGATGCAGATCACGCCCGCCACCGCGCACGCGATCGCCACGCGCACCGGGGGCAGCGCGTTCCAGGAGAGCGACCTCAGCGATCCCGAGGTCAACATCCGCTACGGGACGTGGTACCTGCGCAACCTGATGGACCGCTACGACGGCGACATCGTCTACACGCTGGCCGCCTACAACGCGGGCCAGGGCAACGTCGAGAAGTGGGTGGCGGCGGCGAAGGCCGATGGTGGGCGCCTCACCGTGTCCTCGATCCCGTTCGCGGAGACCCGCGAGTACATCCAGCGGGTGCTCGACGCGCGGGCCGACTACCGCGCGCACTACGCCAAGGCCCTCGGGCTCTGAGGCGACGGCGGCCGCGCCGGGCAGTCGAATGCGGACCGTGGGTGACCGCATCGGCTCCTAGACTGTGATACGTGCCGCCGTTCAAGCTGGACACCACCTTCACCCCGACCGCCGACCAGCCGAAGGCCATCTCCTCGCTGGCCGAGGGCATCGCCGCCGGCGAGCGCGCGATGACCCTGCTGGGCGCGACCGGCACCGGCAAGACGATGACGATGGCCGCCACGATCGAGGCCGTCCAGAAGCCGGCGCTCGTGCTCGTCCACAACAAGACGCTCGCCGCGCAGCTGTGCAACGAGTTCCGCACGTTCTTCCCCGAGAACGCGGTCGAGTACTTCGTCTCCTACTACGACTACTACCAGCCGGAGGCGTACGTCGCCTCGCGCGACCTCTACATCGAGAAGGACTCGTCGATCAACAGCGAGATCGACCGCCTGCGCCACGCGGCGACGAGCGCGCTGTTCGGCCGTCGCGACGTGCTCATCGTCGCCTCCGTCTCCGCGATCTTCGGCCTCGGCTCGCCCGAGACCTACGAGCTCAACACGATCACGCTCGTCAAGGGCGAGGACGCCGACCGCGACGCGCTGCTGCGCAAGCTCGTCTCGATCCAGTACACCCGCAACGACGTCGCGCTCGGCCGCGGCTCGTTCCGCGTGCGCGGCGAGACGCTGGAGATCTTCCCCGCCTACGAGGAACAGGCCTACCGCGTCGCCTTCTTCGGTGACGAGATCGAGCGCATCCAGCGCTTCGACCCGCTGACCGGCGAGCTGCTCCTGGACGACATGGAGCACCTCGGCATCTGGCCGGCCACGCACTACAACACCCGCGAGGGGACCATGGAGCGGATGGTCGCGGGCATCGGCGAGGAGCTGAACGCCCGCACCGCCGAGCTCGAGGCCGAGGGCAAGCTGCTGGAGTCCCACCGCCTGCGCCAGCGCACCCAGTACGACATGGAGATGCTGCGGGAGATCGGCTTCTGCAACGGCATCGAGAACTACTCGCGCTACACCGACGGCCGTCAGCCCGGCGAGCGCCCGTTCTGCCTGCTGGACTACTTCCCCAAGGACTTCGTCGTCTTCCTCGACGAGTCCCACCAGACGGTGCCCCAGATCGGCGGCATGTTCGAGGGCGACCGCTCGCGCAAGCAGACGCTGGTCGACTACGGCTTCCGGCTGCCGAGCGCGCTGGACAACCGCCCGCAGAAGTTCGACGAGTTCCTCTCGATCACGCCGCAGATGGTCTTCGTCTCGGCGACGCCCGGCAAGTACGAGCGCGCGCACTCCGAGCGCATCGTCGAGCAGATCGTCCGCCCGACGGGCATCATCGACCCGATCGTCGAGGTGCGCGAGACGCGCAACCAGATCGACGACCTGATGAACGAGATCCGCGCCCGCGTCGAGAAGGAGGAGCGGACGCTGGTCACCACGCTCACGAAGAAGATGAGCGAGGACCTCACCGACTACCTGCTCGAGATGGGCTTCCGGGTGCGCTACCTGCACTCCGAGATCGACACGCTGGAGCGGATCCAGATCATCCGCGACCTGCGCCTGGGCGAGTACGACGTGCTCGTCGGCGTCAACCTCCTGCGCGAGGGCCTCGACCTGCCCGAGGTCTCGCTGGTGGCGATCCTCGACGCGGACAAGGAGGGCTTCCTGCGCGGGGAGACCTCGCTGATCCAGACGATCGGCCGCGCCGCCCGAAACCAGGACGGCAAGGTCGTCATGTACGCCGACAAGGAGACGGCGGCGATGAAGGTGGCGCTCAGCGAGACCGACCGCCGCCGGGAGATCCAGATCGCCTACAACGAGGAGCACGGCATCACGCCGTCGACGATCGTCAAGGGCATCTCCGACATCGCCGAGTTCCTGCAGGGCGAGTCCAAGGTCCCGTCCAACAAGCGCGGCAAGCGGCGCAAGAAGGCCACAGACGGCCCGATGACCGCCGAGCAGCTGGAGAAGACGATCATCGAGATCGAGGAGGAGATGCTCGTGGCCGCCGACGAGCTGCGCTTCGAGTACGCCGCCCGGCTGCGCGACGAGCTGCGCGAGCTGCGCCGCGACCTCGGGAACCTGAACACCGCGGCCGGGGCGACGAACAGGGGCTGAGGCGCACCGTGCGCGTCCTGATCGTCGGACCCTAGAATCAGGTCGTGGCCTTCTCGCGCAGCTTCGACGGCTCCGACCGGATCGGCTCGGAGTCGATCGCGGGCGGGCGGCGCATCCAGGAGGAGCGTCGCTCGACGCGCACGACGCAGCTCGCGTCCGGCTCACTCGCCTGTCCCGCCTGCGACGCCCCCGTGTCGCTCAGCGCCCCGGTCTGCCCGGCGGATTCCCTCGTGTGTCCCTTCTGCGGCCACACCGGCCCGACCCGCGCGTTCCTCTCGCTGGCGGCCCCGACGCGGCCGGCCCGCGTCGAGGTGCACGTGCGGATGGGGCGCGTCCGGCTCGCGCCGTAGCGGCGGCTCAGGCCTCTTCCCGCTCCAGCACGTCGAACGACCAGATCTCGCTCGCGGTGCCGACCGGGCCCTCGGTGCGGTGCTGGCTGTGGCCCGCGGCGAAGTCGGGGCTCGCGACCCACGCCTGGAAGTCCTCCTCCGACCGCCAGCGGGTGACGACGAGGCACAGCTCGCGGTCGTCGTTGGGGCGCAGCAGCTCGAAGGCCTCGAAGCCGTCGGCCGAGGAGACCTTGCCGGCGCGCGTGGCGAAGCGGCGCTCGAAGTCGTCGAAACGGTCGCGCGGGACGGTGATGGCGTTGATCTTGACGATGCTCACGACGCCATCGTAGGCCGCCCTAAGCCACCGTGCCGGTGTTCCGCGCCTCGCTGCGTCAAGCTGTCCGTCGTCTTTGGGTCGTCGGATGGAGGTCAGATGTGGGTCGATGGTGACGGCGTCGCGTTGAACGTCGAGGTTCGGGGTCCCGATGACGGGCCGACCGTGGTGTTCCTGCACGGCGTCTCCGGCAGCGTGGAAACCTACGGCTGGCTGCCCGAGGCGGTCACCGCCGGCCGGCGGATCGTGCGCATCGACCTGCGCGGGCACGGCCGCTCGGAGCGCGCCCCGGGCACGTACGAGATCGGCGCCTACACCGCCGACGTCGTCGCCGTCCTGGGCGCCGTGGCGCAGCGCCCGGCGATCCTGGTCGGCCACTCGCTGGGCGGCGTCATCGCCTGGACGGTGGCCCAGCGCGCGCCCCAACTCGTGTCCGCCGTCTTGCTGGAGGACCCGCCGCTGTACATGGGGGAGCCCGCCGAGCACGCGGCCAACGGCGCCGTCCCGCTGTTCGTCTCCCTGCGCGATCTCGCCGCCGACTGGCAGTACCAGGGGCTGGAGGAGGACGCGGTCGCCGCGCTGCTGGCCAAGGGGCCGATGGGGGCCGCGCTGGCGCCCGACGCGCTCGTCTCCCGCGCCCGGGCGCTGCTGCTGATGGACCCGGGCGTGCTCGACGCCGCGATCGACCGCTCGGCGCTGGCCCCGACCGATGTCGCCGCGCCGGTCGCCGCCCCGACGCTGCTGCTCGCCGCCGACGACGCGCTCGGCTCCGCGTTCCCCAGCGTCCACGCGCAGCGGATGGCCGCCACCCATCCGGAGGTCGAGGTCGTGCGCCTGGAGGGCGTCGGGCACTCGATCCACGACGATCGTGAGCGCCGCGACTCCTACGTGGACGCGCTGACGCGGTTCCTGGAGGTCCACGGATGATCTGACCGCCTGCTCGTCGGCTGAGGCAGGCTCAGCCGCGGACGTCGCGCTCGACGTCGCTGGACAGCAGCTCCATCAGCAGGCCGTCGTGCCACTGCTCGCCGACCGGGTCGCGCTCGTAGGCGCGCATGATGCCCACGCGGCGGAAGCCCGCCTTCTCGTAGGCCCGGATCGCGGCGAAGTTCGTCGTCGCCGGGTCGATCGTGATCCGGTGGTGCCCGTGGCGCTCGATCAGCTCGTGCGCCACACGGCGCACCGCCTCGGTCCCGATCCCGCGGCCGTGGACCGCGGGATCGAGGAAGAGGTCGATCGACGCGTGGCGGTAACGCGGCTCGAGCTCCTCGGCGTACTGGATGAGCCCGACGACGCGGCCGGCGACGACGATCGCCCGGCGCTTGGACTCCGGGTCGTCGCTGAGCGGGAACCCCGCTTCGGGCAGGTCCCACCAGCGCGCCACCTCGGGCGTCGCCCGGATGCGACGAAGCTCGTCCACGTCCTCGGGGACGAGCGGGCGCAGCGTCAGGTCGCCGGGGCCCGGCATGGCCGCCGCGGGTCAGCCGCCCCGCTGCTTGCGCGTGGTGCCGTGGCCGCGGGAGTGGTCCCCGTCGCCGCGGCGGCCGCCGCCGAAACGATCGCGACCTCCCGCCAAGCCCTTGGTCAGGCGCCGCTTGATCGCGTCGCCCGTGGACGCCATGGCCACCGCGCCGCCACCTGCCGCCGCGCCGGCGACGCCAACGGCCACGATCGCCCTCCTGGGGAATTGCATGCGAGCTTCTTACCCCTCTCCCTCGTCAGGTCCTCGTCAAGTGGCGCGCCCGGGGTACGCTCGTCGCCGATGGACGAGCTGCTGGACTGGTACCGGATCGTGCGCCGCGACCTGCCATGGCGACGGACCACCGACCCGTACGCGATCCTCGTCTCCGAGGTCATGCTCCAGCAGACCCAGGTGGCGCGCGTGGTGCAGCGCTACGAGGCGTGGCTGGTGCGCTGGCCGACGGCGCCGGCGCTGGCGGCCGCGCCCCTGGCCGATGTCCTGACCGAGTGGGTCGGCCTCGGTTACAACCGCCGGGCCAAGGCGCTCTGGGAGGCCGCCCGCGTCGTCGCCGCCGAGGGGTGGCCCGAGGACCTCACGCGGCTGCCCGGCGTCGGCCCGTACACCGCGGCCGCGGTGGGCTCGTTCGCCTTCGACCGCCACGAGCTGGCGATCGACACCAACGCGCGCCGCGTCTACGCGCGCTGGGGCTTCCTGCCGACCCCGTCCGCCGAGGTCAACCAGGCGGTGATGGAGCTCGGCGCGACGCTCTGCCGCGCCCACGAAGCGCGCTGCGACGCGTGCCCGATCACGCTCTGCGGCGCGCGCGGCCAGCGGGTCGAGCGGCCCGCGCGCCAGGCTCGCACGCCGTTCGTCCAGACCGAGCGCTACGCCCGCGGCCGCGTGCTCGCCGCGCTCGCCGGCCGCGAGGAGTGGCCCGGCCAGCTCGCCCCGGAGCGCATCGAGCGGGCGCTCGCGGGGCTCGTCCGAGACGGTCTCGCCGTCCGCGACGGCGACCGCGCCCGGCTGGCCTGAGCCGGAGCCGGCAATCGCCACTTGGCGACCCTTTAGCTTGTCCTCGGGGGCACCGGGGTATCGGAGTCAGAAGCATGTTGTTCCATGGCCTCACCGCCGTGGACGTGGCGTCGTGTGGCGGCCTCGCGGCCGTGCAGGGACTGACCGTGGCTCTCCCGTCGGTGGGAGAGGCGCGTCCCTGCGTGCGCTGGCTGTGGCTCGCCCCGCCCGTCCTGTTCGCCGCCCTCGTCCTGATGCTGGCCGCCCATCCTGAGTCGGCCGGGCTGCTGACCGGCGCCGCGCTGGTCGGCGTCCCCGTGTTGGCGACGCTCGCCGCGGTGCGCCTGGCCCGCGGGAGCCGCCCGCTGTTCGTGCTCGTGATCCCCGTCCTCCTGGCGGTCTCGCTCAGCGGTCCCGGCCAGCTCAGCGGCCAGGTCGCGATCACCGTGCTGTGTGCGCTGAGCGCCGTCGCCCTGGGCGCCGGCCTCGTCCGCCTGGGCGGGGTGGGCGGCGTCGCGCTGGGGCTCGTCGCCCTGAGCGTCACCGACGTCGTGCTCGTCAACGACGGGCGCGTGGGGGAGGCCGCGCAGGCACTCGCCTCCGCACACCTGGGGCACCTTCCGGAGCTCTCGGAGGTCTCGCTCGGCACGTTCGCGCTCGGCTACGGCGATCTCTTCGTGGCGGGGATCGCGGGCGCGATCGCGGCGCGGCGGCCCAGGGGCCAGCTGCGCGTCGCGGTGCTGACCGTCTCGTTCATGCTGCTGGAGAGCGGGATCCTGGCCGGCAACGGCCCCTATCCGGCGACGGTGCCGGTGGTGGCGGCGCTGCTGGCCGACGAGCTCGCCTGGTGGGCGAGGACGCTGGTCCGCCGTCAGCTGCGCCCGGCCGACGCCGAGGTCGGACCCGCAGCGTCCGTCACCGCCCTCACCGTCGCCGAGGCCGCACCCGCCTCGGCCCAGAGGTGCATCGCCGCGTAGGCCCATCCGCGACCGCCTCGGCCGCCGTCTGGAGCGCTCGTGCGCGAGAGGCGGGCATGAAGATCGCGTCGGTTCCCGTCGTGCGTGGGCGTGGGCGAACGGCGGGCGGACGGGGCGGCGATCGGTGAGCGGCACCGAGCTGGACCCTGAGGGCTTCCCGGCCCGCCGCCGCGCGGTTCGATCCGCTCGGGGATCGCGTAGTGTGGGCGGCTCTGCCCGATCGTCAGCTCACACCGGAGGACCCCGAGGTGCCCCTCGACCGCCAAGCCATCGAGAAGCGCGACTTCCCCATCGGTCGCCGTGGGTACGACCCGTCGTCCGTCGACGCCCACCTCGCCCGTCTCGCCGACGAGATCGAGTCGCTCGGTCGCCAGGCCAAGCGCCGCACGGGCGAGTCGCTCGCTCAGGCCGCTTCCGAGCAGGTCCGCCTGATCGTCCAGGCCGCCGAGTCCAGCGCCTCGGAGATCGAGCGCGAGGCCGAGGACGAGGCCGCCCAGATCCGCGGGGACGCCACCCGCGACGCCGAGCGCACCCGCGCCGACGCCATCGAGCGCGCCTCCGGCCACGTCGGCCGCGTCTCCAGCGCCACGAGCGACATGCTCGAGCGCGTCGAGGCGATGCAGCGCGAGCTCGGCTCCCTCGTCGAGACGCTGCGCACCGGCGCCAACCGCGTGAACGCCGACCTCTCGCTGCTCGAGTCCAACATGACCGAGCTGCACCAGGCGGCGGGCTCCAGCTCGCACTCCGAGGACGACCTCCCGCACACGCCGGACACCGACTCCTTCGGTGCCCTGCCCCCGCAGCGCGCCGCGGCCGCTCCGGCGGCGCCCGTCGCCCCTGCGTCTGCGCCCGCGCCGGTCGCGCGCCGCGAGGCACCCGCCCCGAGCAGCGGCGGGGACATCGAGGGCGCGCGCCTGATCGCGCTGAACATGGCCCTCAACGGTCAGTCGCGCGACGAGACCGACCGCTACCTGACGGAGAACTTCGAGCTCGCCGACCGCGAGGTGCTGCTCGACGAGGTCTACGCCACGGTGGAAGTCGACTGACGCGGGGTTATGTCGCGCAGGCGAACGTCCGTTCGCCTGCCTATAGTGGTCTGAGTGGCCCGCGCTTCCAATCAGATCGTCGTCTCCGGCGCCCGTGAGCACAACCTCAAGGACATCACCATCTCGCTCCCGCGCGACTCTCTGGTGGTCATCACCGGGTTGTCGGGGTCGGGCAAGTCGTCGCTGGCGTTCGACACCATCTACGCCGAGGGGCAGCGCCGCTACGTCGAGTCGCTGAGCGCCTACGCGCGCCAGTTCCTCGGGCAGATGGACAAACCCGACGTCGACTCGATCGAGGGCCTGTCGCCGGCGATCTCCATCGACCAGAAGACGACCTCGCGCAACCCGCGCTCGACGGTCGGCACGGTCACGGAGATCTACGACTACCTGCGTCTGCTGTGGGCGCGAGTCGGCCAGCCGCACTGCCACATCTGCGGCAAGCCGATCGCCGGGCAGTCGGCCGAGCAGATCATCGACCAGGTGATGGAGCTGGAGGAGGGCACCCGCTTCATGGTCATGGCGCCCGTCGTGCGCGGCCGCAAGGGTGAGTACGGCAAGCTCTTCGAGGAGCTGCGGGCCGAGGGCTTCGCGCGCGTCGAGGTCGACGGCGAGCTGCGCCCGCTCGAGGAGCCGATCGTCCTCGACAAGAAGTTCAAGCACGACATCTCCGTGGTCGTCGACCGCCTCGTGATGCGCGGCGAGGTGCGCAAGCGCCTGGCCGACTCGGTCGAGACGGCGGTCGCGCTGGCCGACGGCATGGTCGAGGTCGAGACCGTCCCACGGGATGGCGAGGGCGAGCCGACCCGGCTGCTGTTCTCCGAGAAGTTCGCCTGCCCCGACCACGGGCCGTCGATCCCCGAGCTCGAGCCGCGGATCTTCTCCTTCAACGCGCCCCACGGCGCCTGCGAGCGCTGCACGGGGCTGGGCTCGCAGATGGAGATCGACCCCGAGCTGGTCGTCCCCGACCCGTCGCTGACCATCGGCGAGGGCGCGCTCCTGCCGTGGGCCAACAGCGCCTCCAACTACTACGAGCAGATCACCCAGGCGATCGCCGAGACCTACGGCGTCGACCTCGAGATGCCGTGGGAGCAGCTGCCGCCCGAGCACCAGGACCTCTACCTCCTCGGCACCGGCGACGACACCGTCCAGGTCTCCTACCGCAACCGCTACGGCCGCCGGCGCAACTACGCGACGCAGTTCGAGGGGATCCTCACCAACCTCGAGCGCCGCTACCGCGAGACGGACTCGGAGTACTCGCGCGAGAAGATCGAGGAGTACATGTCGGTGCGCCCGTGCCCGGCGTGCAAGGGCGCGCGGCTGCGCCCGGAGTCGCGAGCCGTGCTGGTCGGGGGGCTGCCGATCCACGAGTTCTGCTCGCTCTCGGCCCGCGCCGCGCTGCGCTGGATCGAGGAGCTGGAGCTGTCCGCGCACGACCAGGCGGTCGCGCGGCTGATCCTGCGTGAGATCGACGAGAGGCTGCGCTTCCTGGACAACGTCGGCGTCGGTTACCTGTCGATGATGCGCGGAGCGGCGACGCTCTCGGGCGGCGAGGCCCAGCGGATCCGGCTGGCGACGCAGATCGGCTCCTCGCTGGTCGGCGTCCTGTACATCCTCGACGAGCCGTCGATCGGGCTGCACCAGCGCGACAACGAGAAGCTCGTCGCGACCCTGGAGCGGCTGCGCGATCTCGGCAACACGGTGATCGTCGTCGAGCACGACGAGCAGACCATGCGCCGCGCCGACCACCTCGTGGACATGGGTCCGGGGGCCGGCGAGTACGGCGGCCACGTCGTCGCCCAGGGGACGGCGAAGGAGGTCGAGCGGGTCAAGGAGTCGGCCACCGGGCAGTTCCTGGCCGGGACGCGCACGATCGCCGTGCCCGAGCAGCGGCGCAAGCCATCGGGCTACCTCGAGGTCAAGGGCGCGACCGAGAACAACCTCAAGGGCGTCGACGTCGAGGTCCCGCTGGGGACGCTGACCGTCGTGACCGGGGTGTCGGGCTCGGGCAAGTCGACCCTCGTCAACGAGATCCTCTACAAGTCGGTCGCCAACAAGCTGACGAAGGCACGCACCCGCGCCGGCGCGCACAAGTCCGTGCGCGGGATCGAGCAGCTCGACAAGGTCATCCAGATCGACCAGTCGCCGATCGGCCGGACGCCGCGGTCCAACCCGGCGACCTACACGGGCCTGTTCGACGTGATCCGCGACCTCTTCTCCAAGACGCAGGAGGCGCGGGCGCGCGGCTACAAGCCCGGGCGCTTCTCCTTCAACGTCAAGGGCGGGCGCTGCGAGGTCTGCCGCGGCGACGGGCAGATCAAGATCGAGATGCACTTCCTGCCCGATGTCTACGTGCCGTGCGAGCAGTGCGGCGGCAAGCGCTACAACCGCGAGACGCTGGACATCCGCTTCAAGGGCAAGACGATCGCCGACGTGCTCGACATGCCGGTCGAGGAGGGCGTCGAGTTCTTCGCCCACATCCCGAAGATCCGGCGCCGGCTGGAGACGCTCAACGACGTCGGCCTGGGCTACATCCGCCTCGGCCAGCCCGCGACGACGCTCTCCGGCGGCGAGGCCCAGCGCGTGAAGCTGGCGACCGAGCTGTCGAAGATCGCGACCGGCTCGACGCTCTACATCCTCGACGAGCCGACGACCGGCCTGCACTTCGCCGACGTCCAGAAGCTGCTGGAGGTCCTGCAGCGGCTGGTCGACTCCGGCAACAGCGTCGTCGTCATCGAGCACAACCTCGACGTGATCAAGACGTCGGACCGCGTCATCGACATGGGCCCCGAGGGTGGCGAGGAGGGCGGTCGCCTGATCGCCACCGGAACGCCCGAGGAGGTCGCGGCGGTGGAGGCCTCGCACACGGGCCGGTTCCTGGCCGAGCTCGTGACGCCGGCCAAGGCGGGCCCGAAGCGGCGTCGCGCAGCGCCGCGGGCGCCGGAGAAGGCCGCGGCGTAGCGCAGCGGCGCTGCGGACAGTGCCCGGGCCAGCGAGATCTCCCGGGCCAGGTGGTCGAAGGGATCGTGGCGGACGAGCGCGATGATGGCGGCCCGGGGAGGCGGGTGGGGCCCCGGCGCATCTCAGCGCCGGGACCACCCTGGAGATCGACCCCGAGAAGCATCCATCACCGAAGAAACCCGGGGTCGGCCGAGACAGTAGATCCCGTCCCGGACAACCTCCAAGGACCGGCGGCCCAGGACCCCCCGAGTGGGGGGCATCAATCCGTGGAGGGCCGACTTCGCGGCGCTCGGCGTCCAGGTCGTCGCGCGTGGACTTGCGCCGTGCGCGAGGATGGGAGGTGATGGAACGCCCCGCCTCGCCAGCCTCGGTCGCCGCACTGGACGTCTTCGCCGACGTCCTCTCCCAGGGCGACACGGGCACCACCGACGACGCCTTCTACAGCCGGCTGTGCGAGGCGGTCTGCCAGCTGACGCGGATGGAGCGCGCGGTGCTGTTCCGCTACGACAGCGCCCTGCGCCGCGTGCGCGCCGCCGGCGCTCATGGGATCCCGCTGGAGGTGTTCGCCGACGAGCGCTTCAGCGTCGAGTCGGCGCCCATGGCCCGGCGTTCGCTGGCCGAGGACCGCGTCATCGAGGCGTGGGACGATCTCGACGAGGTGCTGCCCGCCCGCTACGTCGACCTGCTGCGCACCGCGCACGTGATCTGCACCCCGATGGCCGCTGCCGGCCGCTGGGTCGGCGTCATCCTCGGCGACCGCGCCCGCGACGCGCCCGCGCTGGACGACGCCGAGCGCGAGCTGCTGTGGACGCTGGGCAAGACCGCGGCGCTGGCCGCCGTCGCGCGCATCGCCACCAGCCAGAGCGAGCGCGCCGCCCAGCTCGAGCACCGCCTCGATCTCGCCCGCGAGGTCCACGACGGCGTCATCCAGCGGCTGTTCGGCGTTTCGCTCGCGCTGTCGGGCGGCGAGCTCAGCCCCGATGCGCGCCGCCGCGCCGCCGACGAGGTCCAGGGCGCGCTTGCCGACCTGCGCGCGACGCTGCAGCGCTCGCTCGGTCGGGCGCCGCGCCCGACCGCGACGACGCTGGCCGACGAGCTCGACCGCCTCGCGCGCGAGCACCCCGACCTCGGGGTCGTGCTGGAGTCCGGCGACGGCGCGTGGGTGCCCCCGCGGCTGGAGTCGCTGGTGCAGTCGGTGCTGGGGGAGGCCGTGCGCAACGCCCACAAGCACGCCGAGCCGACCCGCGTCGCCGTGCGCCTGATCCGCGCCGACGGCGCGTTCGTGATGGAGGTCGCCAACGACGGCGCCCGCGGACGGCGACGCCCGCCGTCGACCGGGATGGGGCTGCGGCTCGTCGCGTTCGAGGCGCTGCAGAGCGGCGGCGTCGTCGAGTACGGACCGGGCGAGGGCGGCGTCTGGCGGGTCAAGCTGGTGGTTCCCGACGATGGCGACTGAGCCCCCCGACCAGCCGGCCAACCCGGACCCGTTCGACGATCCCGATGCGCCCAGCGGCCGCCTGTGCGTCCTCGTCGTCGACGACCACGACGTCGTGCACTGGGGGCTGCGGCTCATGCTCGGCGAGCAGCCGTGGGTCGAGCGCTGCCTGGCCGCGCACGACGGCCGCGAGGCGCTGCAGCACGCGCGCCGCTACGACCCGCATGTCGCGCTCGTCGACCTGTTCGTGGGCGAGGAGTCCGGGGCGGAGATCTGCGAGCGGCTGCGCCTCGAGGTGCCCTCCACCCGCGTGCTGCTGATCTCCGGCGCGGGGCGCATCTCGCCCAACGCGGCGCGGGCCGCGGGCGCGTCCGGCTTCGTCTCCAAGGATCTGCCCGCCGCCGAGATCGCGCGCGCCGTGCACGAGGTCGGGATGGGTCGCACGGTCTTCCCGCCGCAGGACGACTCGCACGATCCGCTGCTCACCTCCCGTGAGCGCGATGTGCTTGCGCTCGTGGCGCGCGGCGCGACGAACCGCGAGATCGCCGCCGAGCTCTACCTGTCGCCGCACACGGTCAAGGAGCACACGAGCTCGCTGTACCGCAAGCTCGAGGTGCGCAACCGCGCCGAGGCCGTCACGCGCGCGCAGCGGCTCGGGCTGCTCGCCTAGGAGCGCGCCCGCGACGCGCGGTCCGCCGGACCCATCCCCCCGCCCGGGGGGTTGTGGTGGCGGGTGGGCGGGCGACCCGGCAGCCTGGACTCATGAGCGGCTCGATCGTCCTGACGGGAGCGACGGGCGTGGTGGGGATGGAAGTCCTCGCACGTCTGCTGGAGGCCGGGCGCGACGACGTCGTCGTGCTGCTGCGCGCGGCGTCGCAGGCCGAGGCCGATCAGCGCCTGTCCGACACGCTGCGCCGCCTGTGGGACGAGCTGCCGCTGGAGCCGCGGGTGCGCGCGATCCCCGCCGACGTGACCTCGCCGCGCCTGGGCCTCGCCGGCCACGATCGCCGCGAGCTGCTCGCGACCGCCGACCGCGTGGTGCACTGCGCCGCCGCCGTCGGCTTCGACCAGCCGCTGCCCGAGGCGCTCGCCATCAACGCGCTCGGCACCCAGCGCGTGCTCGAGCTGGCCCACTCGATGCCGCGCCTGCAGCGCGTCGTCTACGTCTCGACCGCCTACGTCTCCGGCCAGCGCGAGGGCCGCTTCCACGAGACCGACCTGATCGCCGGGCAGTCGTTTCGCAACACCTACGAGCAGTCCAAGCACCTCGCCGAGCGGCTCGTCTCCAACTGCGGGCTGCCGGTCGTCGTCGCGCGCCCGTCGATCGTCGTCGGCGCGGCCGACACGGGGTGGACGCCCGCGTTCAGCGCGCTCTACCTGCCGCTGCGCGCGTTCGCCCGCGGCCTGCTGGAGCGCGTCCCCGCCGACCCGGCGGGCATCGTCGACGTGGTGCCGCTGGACTACGTCGCCGGGTCGATCGTCCACCTGGTCGATGCCCCCGACGTCGAGGGCATGACCTTCAACCTCGTGGCCGGCGACGCCGCCGCGACGGTCGCCGACGTGCTGCGTCTCGGGCAGGAGCGCTTCGGCCAGCCCGCGCCGGTCTTCGCCCCGCTCATCCGCGCCGGCGGGACCGAGGCGCTGGTGCCGTACTTCGACGTGCGCACCACCTTCGACGACGCCAACGCCCGCGCGGTGCTGGAGCCTGCCGGGTTGAGCGCGACGCCGCTGGACGCGCTGTTCGGCCGCATCATCGACTACGCCGAGGCGACGCGCTGGGGCCGGGTGCCGACGACCCGCGAGGCCGCCGCGCGCGAGTCCGACGACCGCTACGAGCCCGCCGCCGCCTGAAGCCGGCACCGCCGCACCGCAGACCACGAACCGAACGAGGAGGATGCGCATGGAGTCCGAGGTCGCCCGCTTTCGTCCCGACGACCCCGACGTCATCGTGCAGGCATCGTTCGCCTGCCGCTACTGCCTGCACCAGCCCAGCGTGGCCGTGGCCGACCACAGCGACGGCGCGTCCGCGGTCGCCTGCCGCTGCGATCGGTGCGTGACCGACTGGGTCGTCCTGCTCACCGACGAGCAATCGCTGCGCATCCAGCTGCGCCCGCCGTGGGCCGGGATGGCCACGGTCTTCCACCTGGCCTGACAGGATGCCGGGCGTGGAGCCCGGAATAGACCACGCGCGGGCCAGGCTGTGGGTTCAGAAGTGGCGCTTCTATGAGCGCAACGCCCTGCCCTGGAATCGCGCCCGCATCCATCTCCACGCCGCGCGCCGCGAGTCGTTCATCCGCTGGCCCGTGCACGGCAACGTCCTCGACGCGTTCGACGACGGGCGGCTGGAGCTCGGCCCGCACGTCCTCTTCGAGCCGGGCGTGTGGATCACCGCCCCCGACCCGGCGCGCATCCGCATCGGCGGCGGGAGCTTCCTGAACATCGGCGTGATGGTCGCGGCGATGGAGCTCGTCGAGATCGGCGAGCACTGCATGCTGGCCAACGGCTGCTTCGTCACCGACGCCAACCATCGCTTCTCCGACCCGGTCACCCCGGTCCCGTGGCAGGGGTTCGACACGAAGGGCCCGACGCGCATCGGCGACAACTGCTGGCTGGGGGCGAACGTCGTCGTCACCAGCGGGGTGACGATCGGCGCGCGCTGCGTGATCGGGGCGAACTCGGTCGTCACGACCGACATCCCCCCGCATTCGATCGCTGTCGGCGCTCCGGCTCGTGTCGTGAGGACGATCCAGTACACCTGATACGGCTGTCGGTTCGTCAAGTGGGCGGGGCGACCGCCACACAGGGGCGAGGGGCCGTCAGGCGATGGTCAGCTCGCGGCGGTCGCCGGCCACCAGCGCCGCGTAGGCGCCGTCCAGCGCCACCAGCTCGTCGTGGTTGCCCAGCTCGATGACCCGGCCGTGGTCCAGGACGGCGATCTGGTCGGCGTCGCGGACGGTGGAGAGACGGTGGGCGATGGCGATCGTGGTGCGGTCGCGGGCGAGCTCGTCCAGCGCGCGCTGGATCGCGACCTCGGTGCGGGTGTCCAGCGCGCTCGTCGCCTCGTCGAGGATCAGGACGGGCGGATCGCGCAGGATCACGCGGGCGATGGCCAGGCGCTGGCGCTCGCCGCCGGAGAAGCGGTAGCCGCGCTCGCCGACGACCGTGTCGTAGCCGTCGGGCAGCGAGCTGATCAGCTCGTGGATCTGCGCGGCGCCGGCGGCGGCGACGAGCTGCTCGTCGGTAGCGTCGGGGCGCGCGAAGCGCAGGTTGTCGGCGACCGAGGCGTGCAGCAGGTGCGTCTCCTGGGAGACGACGCCGATGAGCGCGGCGCGGTCCTCGATCGCGAGGTCGCGCAGGTCGCGGCCGTCGATGCTGACCGTGCCGGCGTCGGGGTCGTAGAGGCGTGCGGCGAGGTAGCCCAGCGTCGTCTTGCCCGAGCCGGTGGCGCCCACCACGGCCAGCGTCGTCCCGGCGGGCACGGCGAGGTCGATGTGGTCGAGCGTCATCCCGTTGCGCGGGTCGTAGGAGAACGAGACGTCGTCGAAGCGGACCGCCCCGTGGGCGGCGGCGGCCGCGCGCGGGAGGGGCGCGACGGGCTCGTCGAGATCGACGGGCGTGTCGAGGTACTCGAAGACGCGCGTGAACAGCGCCAGCGAGGACGACACCTCGACGCCGAGGCGCAGGACCATGTTCACCGGCTGCAGCAGGCGGGTCTGCAGGGTCGTGAACGCGACCAGGGTGCCGATCGAGACGAGGCTGCCGCCGTGGGAGTCCGACCAGCCGGCGATCCAGTAGACGAGCGCGGGCATGGCGGCGAAGGCGATCGACACGACCGACATCCGCCACCGACCGGCCATGGCCGAGCTGATCTCCAGGTCGGCGACCTCGGAGGAGGTGTCGGTGAAGGCACCGGTGAGGTCGGTGCCGCGGGCCATCGTGCGCGAGAGGACGATGCCGCCGACCGAGAGGGTCTCCTCGACGTGCGCGGAGAGGTCGGCGAGGCGGCGCTGGCGCGTGCGCGTGATGCGGCGGCGCTGCTCGCCGACGCGGCGCGTGAGCCAGACGAAGAAGGGGACGACGGCGAGCGTGGCGAGGGCCAGGCGCCAGTCGAGGGCGAACATGGCCACGACGGTCGCGAGCACGGTCGTGCCGGAGGAGACCAGCGACGTGACGGTCGAGGTGACGACCGACTGCATGCCGCCGATGTCGTTGGCGATGCGCGACTGGACCTCGCCGCTGCGGGTCCGCGTGAAGAAGGCCAGCGACATGCGCTGCAGGTGGGCGTAGACCGCGGCGCGCAGGTTGTGCATGACGCGCTGGCCGACGACGTTGGACTGCCAGGTCTGGACGACGTCCAGCGCGGAGGTGACGATCGCCAGGACGACCATGGCGATGACGATCAGCGTCAGCTGGCGCATGTCGCGGTTGGGGAGCGCCTGGTCGACGATGGCGCGCAGCAGGAAGGGCTGGGCGACGGCGAGGAGGGCGGAGAGCGCGATCAGGGCCCCGACGAGGCCGATGCGGGCACGGAACGGCGCGAACAGGCGCACGATGCGGTCGCGGTCGATCGGCGCGGCTGCGGATGGGGGCTTGGGCGGCTTCAAGGGCGGGCCTCCGCGAGATAGTGGGAGTGGCTCAATATGTGGAAAGCAAGATAGCAACATAATGAGCTAGGCTCACTATGAGTCGCGCTCTATGATCTGCTCGTGCCCGGCTCCCGCCCCCGATCCGACGATCCGACCCTCGGCGAGCTCTTCGTCACGGTCACCCGCGCCATGCACCGCCATTCTCGCGAGGCCCTCTCCGACCTCGGTCTCACCCCGGCCAGCGCTCGCGCGCTGCGCGTCCTCGGCGGATCGCAGCGATCGCTGCGGATGTCGGAGCTGGCGCAGCGGCTGCGGATCGTGCCACGCTCGGCGACCACGCTGGTCGATGCGCTGGAGCGCGACGAACTGGTCGAGCGCCATCCTGACGAGAACGATCGTCGGTCGGTGCGGGTCCACCTCACGATCCCCGGCTCGCAGCTGCTGGACCGCATGCGCCAGGCGCGCTACGGCGCGGCCGACCAGCTCTTGAGCACCCTGCCCGCCGAGGACCAAGAGGTCCTGCGCCGGGTGCTGCTCACGCTCGACGACGAGCTGCGCGACCCCGCCGGCCAGACTCCGCCCGCCGGCGAGGATCCGCCCGCCGGCGAGGATCCGCCCGACGGCCAGGACCTACCCGCCGGCCAGTAGCCGCCCGCCGCCTAGTACGCGTCGGCCAGCGACGAGACGAGCCCGAGCAGGCGCTGCGGCCCGCGCGCGATCTCCAGCTGCCTGGCGGCGCCGGGATGCTCGACGAGCTCGGCGACGGCGTCCAGCGAATCGGCGCAGCCGAGGTCCTGCGCGTGTGGGCGGCAGGCGTCCAGCAGGCCGGGCAGCGACTCCGAGAGCGGGATCCGCCGCTCGGCCTGCGGGTCGATCAACGCGGCGCGGGCCCCGTCGCGGGCGGCGAGGAAGCGGTTCTCGTCGAGGATCTCCGACGATGTCGTGGCCAGCTCGCCGGCGTACCCCTCCAGCGCCTCGAGCCGGACCAGGCACTGCACGAGCGCGACGAGCGCCGCGTTCGTCTCCAGCTTCGTCTGGGCGTCCATGATGCGGATCTCGATCGTGCCGAGCTTGGGCTGCAGCCGCACGTCCCACCACAGGAACGTCGGCTCGGGGAACGCCTCGCAGCGCACGAGCAGGTCGACGGTCGAGGTCCAGTCCTCGTAGTCGGCGAACGCCCGCGGGATGCCCACGCGCGGGAACGCCTGGAAGAGCGGCGTGCGCGCGGAGGCCAGCCCGGTATCGCGACCCTGCCAGAACGGCGAGTTGGCCGAGAGCGCCAGGAGCACGGGCAGGTGGACGCGCATCGCGTTGGCGACGCGGATCGCGTCCTGCGGATCGGGGACCCCGACGTGCACGTGCAGCGCGAAGGTCGGTTCGCGCCGCGCGAGCTCGCGCATCGAGCCGTAGACCAGCGCCGGGCGGGCCCCGGTGGAGATCGCGACGTCGCGCCACACCGCGAACGGGTGCGTGCCGGCGACCGCGGTGGCCAACCCGCAGCTCTCGACCGTCGTGCGCAGCGCGGCGCGCAGCTCGCCCAGCTGCGCGATGGCGCCGTCGACCGTCTCGTGGACGCCCGTCGCGATCTCGAACGCCGCGGCGTGCGTCTCGGCGCTGGTGTGCGCGGCGATCTCGGCGGGCAGCCGGGGGAGGACCTCGTCGATCGCCCCGGCCAGGTTCCAGGCGCGGGGGGTGACGAACATCGCCTCCTCCTCGACGCCGAGCGTGAAGGCCGTCGACGTCGCCGTGCCCGCCCACGCCGCCCAGGCCGGCTGCTCGGCGCTCACGGAAGAGCCCATGTGTCCTTGCCTCCTCCGTTGCGAGACGAGTTGACGATCATGGAGCCCTCCTCCAGGGCGACGCGGGTCAGCCCGCCGGGCAGCGCGCGCGTCCTGGTTCCGTCGAAGAAGAGGAAGGGGCGCAGGTCGACGTGGCGCGGCCTCAGCTCCCCGTCGATCACCGTCGGGTGCGTCGAGAGCCGCACGACGTCCTGCGCGCACCAGCCCTCGGGGTCGGCGCGCACGGTCTCCACCGCGTCGCGCAGCTCGTCGGCGTCCGCGTGCGGGCCGATGACGACGCCGCGGCCGCCGTGGCCGTCGCGGGGCTTGAGCACGAGCTCGTCGATGCGGCCCAGCGCCTCGTCGCGCGCCTGCTCCTCGGCGAGGTCGTAGGTCGTGATCGACGGCAGGATCGGCTCCTCACCGAGGTAGAAGCCGATCATCGCGTCGACGTACGGGTAGATGCGCTTGTCGTCGGCGACGCCGGTCCCGAAGCCGTTGACCATGGCCAGCGAGCCGGAGCGCAGCGGCTCCAGCAGCAGCTCGCCCATGGGGGTGAGCTGCCCGTCGGGGTCGCGCAGGCGGTCCTCGTCGGTGCGGCGGTAGGCGACCTGGATGGCGCGGCCGGAGTCGCGCAGGACGAGGCGGCCGCCGCGGACCGCGACGTCCTGGGGCCGCACGAGCGGGACCCCGGCCAGGGCGGCCAGGACCTGGTGCTCGAAGGACGCCGAGTTGGAGGGACCGTCGGTGAGGACGACGATCGCCGCCTCGGAGTCGGGCAGTGGGCGCGCCGCGGACAGCACCCATCCCAGCAGGTCGGCCAGCGCCGCGCGCACCGGGCGTCGCGGCTCGTCGTAGGGCAGGTGCGCCTTGGAGGCGCGGCGCGTGGCCAGCAGGTAGGCCATGCCCGACGGGGTGCGCACGTTGTCCTCGAGCACGTGGAACGCGCCCTCGCCGTCGCGCACGACGTCCAGGCCGGCGATCGCGATGTGCGCACCGGGAGGCGCGGGAAGCTCGGCGAGGTCCGGCTCGTGGAAGGGGAGATCGGTCGCCAGCCGCTGCGGCAGGACGCCCTCGCTGACGACGCGCCGCTCGCCGGCCATGTCGGACACGAAGGCGTTCAGCGCGCGGACGCGCTGGCCCAGCCCGGACTCCAGCAGCTCCCACTCGTCACCGGAGATGAGCCGCGGGATCGGGTCGACGGGGAAGGCCTCGTTGCCGCCGAACGTCGCGCCCTCGCCGGCCGCGTGCTCGCCGACGACGCGGGCCAGGTCGCCGAGCTCGACGCCGCTCAGCGCACCGATCAGGGACTCGTAGAGGGGCCGCGGTTCGCCGTCGGCGTCGAACGCCTCGTCCCAGGCGTCCGTCGGCTCGTACCTCAGCGGGGTGGGCCGTCGCACCGGGACGCTCATTCCCCCGAACCTACCCCGGCCCGGGGGAATGGCAATCGACCGATCTGACAAGCCGGGTCGGCGCGCCGTGGACCGTTTGGCGACGCCGGCGCTGCTACGCCGCGGCGGGGCGGACCCGGACTCGGTCGCTCGCCGCGGCGACGAACGAGCGGAAGAGGCGCCGATGGTCCTCGCGCCCGGTGAGCGACTCCGCGTGCCACTGGACCCCGAGCAGGAACGGGCGGTCGGTCGCCTCGATCGCCTCGACGACGCCGTCGGGCGCCCACGCGACGGCGCGCAGTCCGTCGCCCATCTCATCGATCGCCTGGTGGTGGAAGGAGTTGACGTCGATCCGCGTCTCGTCCAGCGCCCACGAGACGAGCGTGTCGGGCTCGATGCGGACCTCGTGCGTCGCGACGCGGCCCGGCTCGTTCTGGCGGTGCTGGATGTCGCCGCCGACGTCCTCTGGGAGATGCTGGAAGAGCGTCCCGCCGCGGGTGACGTTGACCGCCTGCAGCCCGCGGCAGATGGCCAGGATCGGCATGCCGCGCACGTCGGCGCGGCGCAGGAGCTCGAGCTCGAAGGCGTCCAGCGGCGGCTCGGTGGGGCCGAGGAAGGCGTGCGGGTCGGAGCGGTAGTACGACGGGTGGATGTCGGGGCCGCCGGACAGCAGCAGCCCGTCGATGCGGTCGAGCAGGCCGTCGAGGTCGGACGCGGCCATCGGCGGGACCACGACGGGGATCGCTCCCGCCGCGTCGATCGCCCTCGGGTAGTCCAGGCCGAGGGCGAGCTCGCGTCGCGCCGGGTCGCTCTCAGCCAGCGGCTGGGCGTGGGGCGGGGTGCGCAGCTCCGAGGTCGAGATGCCGATCAGCGGGGCCATGATGGAGCACGCCAGCGTAGCGGTGGCCCCTGTGGCTGACGGCGCAGGGGTGTGTGTGAAACCCCTGCGCCCGCCGTTGCGCGCAGCGGCCGGTCAGCCGCCGAACCGCGCGCGCAGCGCCAGCACGTTGTTCACGTACTGCTGCGTCTCGGGCAGCATCCCGATGCGCCGCACCGAGTTCAGCCCCTGGTAGTAGCCGGCCGCGGCCATCGCCTGGTCGCCGCCGGTCTCCGACAGCAGGTGGCCGAGGTAGAGGACGCCCGCCCCGACGTTGTCGATCGCGAGGTTCGGGTTCAGCTGGCGCTTGGCCAGGTTCTGCTGCACCCACGTCCACGTGCCGGGCATGACCTGCATGACGCCGCGTGCGTTGGCCGAGGAGACCATCTCGTTGTTGAAGCCCGACTCCTGCCAGGCGATCGCCGAGGAGAGGCCGGCGGGCACGCCGTTGCGCGACGCGACCGCGGCGATGTCGCTGGAGCTGACGCGGCTCGCGGTCGGGTTCGGTGCCGCGGGCGCGATCACCGGGGCGGGGGCGGGCTGTGCGGAGGAGGCGGGGGCGGGGGCGCCGGTCGGGAGTTTGATGACCGTGCCGGCGATCAGCATCGCGTTCGGGTTGAGGCCGTTCATGAACGCCATCTGCGTGACCGACACGCCCGACTGGGCGGCGAGGCCGCTGAGCGTGTCGCCCAGGCGGACGGTGTAGCCGCCGAGCGGGGACGGACCGGTCGAGGTCGTCGCCGCGGGCGCGGTGGCGGACGGCGCGGACGGGGAGGTCGACGGCGCCGACTGCAGCGCGATCGCCGCCTCGGTCACCGTCGGCAGCTTGACCGTCGAGCCGAGCACGACGTTGGCCTCCGGGGAGACGCCGTTGGCCGCGGCGAACGCGCGGGTGGTCATGTTCTGCGCCGCGGCCAGGGACCAGAGGGTCTCGCCGGGCGCGACGGTGTGGAGGACTGCCGCCGAGCCGCTCGCCGGAGCCGCGAGAGCGACGGTGACGAGCAAGCCGGGGAGGAGCAGAGCTGGACGCATGTCCGATAGCCGTACCCCTCCATCTGTGCCTCCGCAACCCGATGAGCGGGGTTACGGAACCCCGCTACGAGGCTTGCAGGCGCTTGCGGAAGTCGCTCAGCTCGCCCGGATCGATCGAGTACGTGTGCTCGGCCTCCGGGTAGCGGTGCGTGCGCACGTCATCGGCGTAGGCGCGCACGCCGCGCACCATCTCGTCCATCACGTCGCCGTAGCGCTTGACGAAGCGGGCGCCGACGCCCTCGCGGATCCCGAGCAGGTCGTGGAAGACGAGCACCTGGCCGTCGGTCGACGCGCCGGCGCCGATCCCGATGACGGGGATCTCCATCCGCGGCATCAGCTCGTCGGCGACCGCGGCCGGGATCGCCTCCCAGACGATGGAGAAGCAGCCGGCCTCCTGGAGGGCCAGCGACTCGGAGGCGACCTTCCAGGCGGCGTCCGCGGTGCGGCCCTGCGCCTTGTAGCCGCCGATCGCCGTCGCCGTCTGCGGGGTGAGGCCAACGTGGCCCATGACCGGGATGCCGGCGGAGACGATCGCAGCGGCCCGGCGGACCATCATGCCGCCGCCCTCGAGCTTGACGGCGTCGGCGCCGCCCTCCTTGATGAAGCGCTGCGCGGTGGCGATCGCCAGCTCGTCGCTGCCCTCGTAGGAGCCGAACGGGAGATCGGCGACCAGCAGCGGCGTGCGCAGGCCGCGCCGGGTGGCGGCGGTGAGCATGATCAGCTCGTCGACCGAGACGGGGACGGTCGAGGAGTAGCCGAGGACGGTCATCGCGCCGGAGTCGCCGACGAGGACGATGTCCACACCGGCCGCCTCGGCGACCTGAGCCGACGGGTAGTCGTAGGCCGTGACCATGACCAGCGGCTCGCCGAGGCGCTTCTTCTCGGCGATCCGCGGCAGCGTCATCGGGAGCGCATCGAGGGTCTTGGCGGTGGTTGGGACGACGGGTGCGGCAGACATGGATGCTCCTTGCGGTTGACGCCCTCAGCGGAGGGTCGCCACCTCGGAATCGATGTTGACGGTGATGGTCGCGTTGTCGATCAGGCGGGCGCGGCCGACGCGGGCGGCGATCGCGACGAGCACGTCGCCCTCGATCGTGTCCATCGGCAGGAAGGTCTCGGGATCCACGAGCGCGACGTACTCGGGCTCGACGTCCAGCTCCGCCATCGCCTCGCGGGCCGCGGCCGCGATGGCGGCGGCGTCGCGCCCGCCGGCGGCCACGGCGTCCCGTGCGGCCTGCAGCGCACGGCTCAGGGCCAGCGCGCGCCGGCGCTCGTCGGCCGTCAGGTAGGCGTTGCGGCTGGACAGGGCCAAGCCGTCGTCCTCGCGCACGATCGGACAGGTCTGCACCCGCACCGGGATGTCGAGGTCGCGGGCGAAGCGGCGGATGACCGCGGCCTGCTGGGCGTCCTTCTGGCCGAAGTAGGCGACGTCCGGCTGGGCCATGTTGAAGAGCTTCGTCACGACGGTCGCGACGCCGTCGAAGTGCGACGCGCCGCGCTGCGCGCCTTCCAGCGGCTCGCTGACGCCGGCGACGTGGACCGTGGTCGAGAAGCCGGGCGGGTAGACCTCCTGCACCGGCGGGGCGAACAGGAGGTCGGCGCCCTCGGCCCGGGCGGCGTCGGCGTCGCCCTGCTCGTCGCGCGGGTAGGCGGCGAGGTCCTCGTCGGGCCCGAACTGGGCGGGGTTGACGAACAGGCTGACGACGACGACGTCGTTCTCCTCGCGGGCGCGGCGGATCAGCGAGCGATGACCCTCGTGCAGCGCGCCCATCGTCGGGACGAGGCCGATCGTCTGGCCGGCGCGGCGCGCCGGGAGCAGGGCCTCGCGCAGCGCGGCGACGGTACGCACGAGCTGCATCAGGCGGCTTCGGTCGTGGCCGCCGCGGCGGCGTCGGCCGGGCGCGCGGCCA
>JAOPZL010000327.1 GCA_025964175.1 Solirubrobacterales bacterium | reverse complement strand
CGCGAACGCGGCCGCCGCGGCGCGGCGCTGCTGCTCGACCTCGCGCCGCGCGGAGACGTCGCGGAAGACGACGACCGCGCCGCGCCCGTCCGCCGTCGACACCGGCGCCGACGAGTACGCGACGCTGACGAACCCGCCGTCGCGGCGCACGAACCAGTCCTCCTCGACGTGCACCACGTCGCCCGTCCGGCGCGGGCGCAGCAGCGGGCACTCGTCCTCGGGGAACGGGCGGCCGTCCGGCCGGATGCCGTGGATCGTCGCGTGGCTGGAGCGCCCCAGCAGCTCGCTCTCGGTCTCGTAGCCCAGGAGCGCGAGCCCGGCGGGGTTGACGAAGCGCACCGCGCCGGCGTGATCGACGAGGTAGACGCCGTCGGCGACGCTGTCGACCAGCGCGGAGAGCAGGTCCGGCGGTGTCGAGTCCAGCCGTGACTCGAGCCGCCGGTCCTCCATCAGGCCTCCGGCGCTCCCGCGCCGATCAGCCGCAGCCGCTCCAGCACGTCCTGCGAGAGCCGCTCGTGCAGCTGCACCGCGGCCGCGTTCTGCTCGATCTGCTCGGGCCGCGTCGCGCCGAACAGGACGGACGCCGTGCGCGGGTGGTGCAGGGCGAAGGCGATCGCGAGGGCGGCGGGTGTCGTGTCGAGCTCGGCGGCGAGGTCGAGCAGCTGGTCGACCGCGCGGCGGGCCGGCTCCCAGCGCTCGTCGCCCAGCTCGTCGGCCATCCGGCCCTGGCCGGCGCCACCCGCGTACTTGCCGGTCAGCAGCCCGCCGGCGAGCGAGAAGGAGGGGATCAGTGAGGCGCCGCACAGCTCCAGCGCGTCCGCGGTCTCGGGCGACTCGACCCAGTCACGGCGCACGAGCGAGTAGGGGAGCTGGGCCATGCACGGCGGCGCGACGCCCTGTTGCAGCGCGATCCGCCCCGCCGCGGCGATCCGCTCGGCCGGCCAGTTCACGATGCCCCACGCGCGGGCGCGCCCGGCGGCCAGCAGCGCGCCGATCTGGGCGACGACCTCGTCCAGCGACAGCGACGCGGGCGGCGGGTCGGAGTAGATGAGGTCGAAGTGCTCCAGCCCGGTGCGCTCCAGCGCTCCATCGAGCTCCTGTGCGGCGTTCTGCTCGGGCCAGAGCTCCCACCACAGCTTGGTGGCGATGAGGACCTCGTCGCGGGCGTAGTCGCTGCGCGGGAACAGCTCGCCGAAGACGACCTCGGAGTACCCGGTCGGGATCGGCGCCTGCCCCGTCTCGTCGTTGTAGCGGGCGATCTCGAGGAAATCGATCCCGGCCGCCCGCGCCGCGTTCAGCACCGCCACTCCCTGCTCGCGCGGGATACGCTCGTACGTGCGCCAGGAGCCGAGGGCGAGGGCGGAGACGGAGAGGCCGGAGGCCCCGAGCGGACGGTGGAGCATGACACCGGACCCTAACGCGACGCCCCGGTATCAGCCGACTCGTCCTACACTCCCAGACGCGCATGATCACGACGAACCAGTTCAAGAACGGCAACCACATCGACGTCGAGGGGGTCATCTTCAAGATCCTCGAGTTCCAGCACGTCAAGCCCGGCAAGGGCGGGGCGTTCGTTCGCACGAAGCTGCGACGGGCCTCCGACGGGAACGTGATCGACCGGACGTTCCGGGCTGGGGAGAAGTTCCGCGCCGTGCGGACCGAGGCGCGCAAGATGCAGTTCCTGTACGCCGACGGGACCGACGCGCACTTCATGGACACGTCCAGCTACGAGCAGATGGCGATCCCGGAGACCACGGTCGCCGACGCGCTGCGCTGGACGAAGGCCAGCGACGAGGTCGACGTGCTGTTCATCGACGGGCAGCCGAGCGATCTGCAGATCGCCTCCTCGGTCGAGCTGGAGGTCACCGAGACCGAGCCGGGGCTGCGCGGCGACACGGCCTCGGGCGGCGGCAACAAGCCCGCCACCCTGGAGACCGGCGCCACGATCCAGGTCCCGCTCTTCGTCAACGTCGGTGACCGGGTCAAGGTCCAGACGTCCAGCGGCGACTACATGTCGCGCGCTTAGTGGCCCGTCGATCCGATCAGCGCCGGGCGGCGGTCTTCGCGCTCTACCAGCACGACCTGACCGGCCGCCCGATCGCCGACACGCTCGAGCAGGACGCCGCGCTGTTCACCCGGGCCCTCGCGCACGCCGCCGAGGACTACACGCCCGACACCGACGCGATCATCGCGCGCCACGCGAAGAACTGGTCCGTGGATCGCATCGCCCCGCTGGAGAAGGCGATCATGCGCGTCGCGCTCACCGAGATGCTGCACCCCGACGCGGCCCCCGGCGACACCCCGATCCCGCCCGAGGGCGCCATCGAGGAGGCGGTGCAGACCGCCAAGACCTACGCGGGGGCCCAGGCGCCGAGCTTCGTCAACGGCATCCTCGGTGCCGCCCTGCGCGAGATGCGGGAGGATGCCCCGCGATGACCGAACTCGACCGCCTCATCGACCGGCTCGAGCGTGCCGCGGAGCAGCTGCGCTCCGGGGAGCTCTCCGCCGACGCCGCCGCGACCCTCGTGGAGGACTGCGCCGCGCTCGCCTCCGAAGCCAGCTCCGAGCTGGAACGCCAGGCGCGCGCTGCCGCCGCCGAGGTTCCGCCGGGCCAGGACGCGCTGCTCTGAGCGCCTCGGGCCCCTCGACGTCGTCCGCGGAGTACCCCGACGAGCTGCGCGCGCAGGTCGAGGAGTACCTGTCAGCGCTTCGCTTCATCGACGGCACGCCGACCGAGGGCCTCCAGGACGCGATGCGCTACTCGCTGCTGGCCGGCGGGAAGCGGATCCGCCCGGTGCTCGCGCTCGCGACCGCGCGGGCGCTGGACCGGCCGACGGAGACGGTCCTCCCGATCGCCGCCGCGATCGAGCTGATCCACACCTACTCCCTCATCCACGACGACCTCCCGGCGATGGACGACGACGACCTGCGCCGCGGCCGCCCGACCCTGCACGTCGCCCACGGGGAGGACGTCGCGATCCTCGCCGGCGACGCGCTGTACGCCGAGGCGTTCCGCCACGTCCTCACCCGCCAAGCGGGCGATCCGGCTCACGTCCTCGCCGCGCTGGCCCATCTCGCGACCGCCACGGGCGTGAACGGCATGGTGGGTGGGCAGTACCTGGACGTGGCCTCCCAGGACGTCGACCTCCGTGAGCTGCACGCGCTGAAGACCGGCCGGTTGATCGGCGCGTCGGTCGAGTGCGTACTCCTCATCGACGGCCGCGACGCGGAACCGTGGCGCGCGTTCACCAACGAGCTCGGCGTCCTGTTCCAGATCGTGGATGACATCCTCGACGTGACCGGGACCGACGACGCGCTCGGCAAGCCCCAGGGATCCGACGAGCGCCAGGGCAAGCGCACCTATGTCAGCGAGTTCGGCCTGGAGGGAGCCCGTACCATGGCCGAGGGCTCGCATGCCAAGGCGCGCGCTGCGCTCGCGACGGCCGCCACCGGGTCCCGCAGCCCCGCCGAGCTCGAGCAGATCACCGACTTCATCTTCACCCGAACCTCGTGACCGACCGCAAACGCCTCCTCGACCAGATCGAACGCCCGCAGGACCTCCACGGCTTGTCCGAGGACGAGCTGCGCCAGGTCGCCGACGAGGTGCGCTCGCACATCATCGACACGGTCGGGGAGATCGGCGGCCACTTCGGCGCCAACCTCGGCACGGTCGAGCTGACCGTCGCGCTGCACTCGCTGCTGGACTCGCCCAGGGACAAGATCCTCTGGGACGTCGGGCATCAGGCCTACCCGCACAAGATCCTCACCGGTCGCCGCGACCAGCTGCAGACGATCCGCCAGTACGACGGCCTCGCGCCGTTCTGCGCGATCCACGAGTCCGAGCACGACATCATGGGCGCCGGCCACGCGTCGACCTCGATCGGCTACGCGGTCGGGCTCAAGGAGGCCATGCGCCTGCGCGGCGAGGCCGACGCGGGCAAGGTCGTCGCGGTGATCGGCGACGGCTCGATGACCGGCGGCGTCGCGTTCGAGGCGATCAGCCAGGCCGGCGGACTGGGCACCCCGATCGTCGTCGTGCTCAACGACAACGGCATGTCGATCGCGCCGAACGTCGGCGCGCTGAGCCGCTACTTCAACCGCGTCCGCCTGAACCCGAAGCTCTACCGCACCCGCGAGGGCGTCGAGCGCAAGCTCACGCGCCTGCCCGCCGGCATCGGCCACGCGTTCGAGCACCTCGGCCCGCAGCTGAAGGAGTCGATCAAGGCGTTCTGGGCTCCCGGCCTGTTCTGGGAGGAGCTCGACTGGGCCTACATGGGCGTCATCGACGGCCATGACGTCCACGCGCTGCGCGAGGCGCTGACCGAGGCCCTGGACGCGCAGCGGCCCGTCGTCGTCCACGTCGCGACCGTGAAGGGCAAGGGCTTCGAGGCGGCCGAGAACGGCGGCCTGGAGGGCATGGAGACCTGGCACGCGGCCAAGCCGAAGTCGATCGCCAACGGTGCCCCCGCCCCGGCCGTCGCGCTGAGCGCCGCGGCCAAGGCCAACCCGGCGCCGCCGCAGTACACGAAGGTCTTCGGCGAGGCGCTGGTGCGCGAGGTGCAGCGCGACCCGCGGATCGTCGGCATCACGGCCGCGATGAACTCGGGCACCGGGCTGAACATCCTCCAGAAGGCCGAGCCCGCGCACTACTTCGACGTCGGCATCGCCGAGCAGCAGGGCGTCCTGTTCGCCGCCGGCCTCGCGCTCGAGGGCGCCAAGCCGGTCGTCGCCGTCTACTCGACCTTCCTGCAGCGCGCGTTCGACCAGATCGTCCACGACGTCGCCCTGCAGTCGCTGAACGTCGTCTTCGCCATGGACCGGGCGGGGCTCGTCGGCGACGACGGCCCGACGCACCACGGCGTCTTCGACATCGCCTACCTGCGCCCGCTGCCGAACATGGTGCTGATGGCCCCGCGCGACGAGGCCCAGCTCGTGCACCTGCTGCACACCGCGCTGACCTACGACGACGGCCCGATCGGACTGCGCTACCCGCGCGGCGAGGGCACCGGGGCGCCGCTCCCGGACCAGCCGCAGATCATCGAGATCGGGACCGGCGAGATCCTGCGCGAGGGGGAGCGCGTGGCGATCGTCGGCTACGGCTCCGGGGTCGCGAAGGCGCTGGAGGCCGCGGACCTGCTCGCCGAGAGCGGCATCAACGCGACCGTCGCCGACGCCCGCTTCGCCAAGCCGATGGATCGCGCTCTGCTCGCGCAGCTGGCCGCCGAGCACGAGCTGCTCGTCACCGTCGAGGAGGGCGTCCTGCCCGGCGGCTTCGGGACCGGCGTCTGGGAGACGCTCAACGACGCCGGGCTGACCGTGCCGCGCATCCTGCGCGTCGGGCTGCCCGACCGCTTCGTGACGCACGGCAAGCCGGCGCTGCTGCACGCCGAGGTCGGGTTCACGGGCGAGCGCATCGCCGAGCGGATCGAGTCGGCGCTGCGCGAGCCGCGCCCCGCGCTCGCGGGTCGCTGACGGAGGCCGCCGCTCAGACCGGCACGTCGGGCAGCGCGTCGGTGGCCCAGCGGACCGCCTCGAGGTACGTGGCGCCGAAGCCGGAGATCGGGTCGTCGTCGAGCTCTGACCCCCACTCGTCGCCCTGCTCGTGGGCGATGACGGCCTGCAGGGCACGGCCGTTGGGCCCCTCGTGGCGCAGCAGCGCCGCCGTGTGCTCGTCGGCCAGCGGGACCTCGATGAGGACCTCGTCCATCGGCGTGCCCAGCAGCGCGTCGACGACGGAGAAGAGCCCGACGACGAACGCGCCGGACGGCTCGTCGTCGCCCCGCTGGGTCGCGAGCTGCTCGAGCAGGCGGGCGCGGACGAGCGCGGTGGGCAGCAGCTCGTCGGCGTGGGTGGGCAGGCCGGCGAGCAGGATCAGCAGCGTCCACTGGCGCACGTTGCGCTCCCCGAGCATGATCAGCGCGTCGCGGACGGTGCCGATCTTGCGGTTCAGCGAGAACGCGGCCGAGTTGAGCAGGCGCAGCAGGCGGACGGTCAGCCCCGGATCGCGCGAGACGATCCGCTCGAGCTCCTCGAAGCCGACCTCCTCGCTGGCGACCTGGGCCGCGGTGTGCAGCGCGTGCAGGGAGCCGGTCGAGAGCGGCCGCCCGGCGACGAGCTCGGGACGGCAGAAGAAGTAGCCCTGGAAGAGGTCGAAGCCGAGCTGCAGGCACCGCTCGAACTCGGCCTCGGTCTCGACCTTCTCGGCGACGAGCTTCCCGCCGAAGTCCTGCAGGCGCGAGAGCTCGGCCTCCGTGCCGCGCTGGCCCAGGGCGAGCACGTCGAGCTTGACCAGGGACGCGATCTCCAGCAGCGGTGCGCTGGAGGGGGTCCAGGTGTAGTCGTCCAACGCGAAGCGGTAGCCGGCGGAGCGCAGCTCGTAGAGACGGTCCAGCAGCGCCGTGTCGACGACCTGGTCCTCGAGCAGCTCCAGGACGATGTTCTTGGGACCGAACGGGAGCGGGTCGACCTCGAGCAGGAACCGGCGGCTGACGTTGATCGCGGCGAAGCGGGTGCCCACGAGCTGGCGCACGCCGATGTCGGCGAACGAGGTGACGAGGACGTGAGCGGTCGCCTGCTCGTCGTCGACCACCATCGCGTGCTCGCGATCATGGGCGCGGAAGAGCAGCTCATAGCCGACGGAGTGGCGATGGCGATCACAGATCGGCTGGCGGGCGACGAGGACCGATGGCGCTTCCATCCCTCAGGTCATCGGCAGCGATGGCGTGAAGTGAAACCCCTCGCTGAGCGGAGATGGCGAGGGACCGCTAGGTTCCGGGCCGTGGCCAAGGTGCGTCTGGACGCGCTGCTGACGCAGCGCGGGCTGTTCGAGTCCCGAACCCGGGCCGCCGCTGCGGTCCTGGCGGGTGAGGTGCTGCTCGGCGACGGGCGCCGACGGGTGGACAAGCCCGGGCACATGGTCGACGAGGACGCCGTCGTCTCCGTGGACGAGCGCCCCCGCTTCGTCTCGCGCGGCGGGGTGAAGCTCTCCAACGCGCTCGACGCGCTCGGGCTGGACCCGGCGGGCCGGGAGGCGCTCGACGTGGGCGCCTCCACCGGTGGCTTCACCGACGCGCTGCTGCAGCGCGGCGCGACGCGGGTCATCGCCGTCGACGTCGCCTACGGCGAGCTGGCCTGGTCGCTGCGCAACGACGAGCGCGTGACCGTCCTGGAGCGCGTCAACGCCCGCGCCCTGGAGCGCGACCAGCTGCCCTACGCCGCCGACCTGGTCGTCGCCGACCTCTCCTTCATCTCGCTGACCAAGGTCCTCCCGGCGGTGCTGGGCTGCGTCGCCGAGCGCTTCGACGCGCTGCTGATGGTCAAGCCCCAGTTCGAGGTCGGGCGCGCGCGGGTGGGCAAGGGCGGCGTGGTCCGCGACGTGGAGACGCGGCGGTCGGCCGTCGTCGAGGTGGCGCAGGCCGCGTCGGCGCTGGGCGTCTCCGTGCTCGGCTTCGCGCCCAGCGGGCTGCCCGGGCCGAAGGGCAACCTCGAGACCTTCCTGTGGCTGGGCGAAGCGGGTCGCGCCGGCGCGATCGACGACATCGCCGGCGCCGTGGCGGAGGTGGAGGTCTAGGTGGCCGACCGGATCGCGGTCGTGATCACCCACGGGCGCTCGGACGAGACGCGCGAGGCCGTCGAGGCACTCGAGCGCGTCGCCCGCGAGTTCGGCGTCCAGGTGCGCTACGGCGACGACGACCCGTCCGCCGACGCGGGCGCCGAGATCGGCATCGCCCTGGGCGGCGACGGCACGATCCTGGCCGCGCTGCGGCGCTTCTCGGGGACCGGCGTGCCGGTGTTCGCCGTCAACTTCGGTCAGGTCGGCTTCCTGGCGACCGTCGAGCGCGGCGACTTCGAGGACGGCTTCCGGCGTGCGTTCTCCGGCCAGTTCGACCTGCTCGCGCTGCCCTCGGTGGCGATCGCCGCCCCGGGCCTGCGCCAGGCCGGCCTCAACGACGTCTCGCTGACCCGCCGCCAGGGCGATCGCGTCGCGGTGCTCGCCTACATGCTCGGCGGCGAGGAGCTCGGGCGCGTGCGCTGCGACGGTCTCGTGGTCGCCACGCCGGCCGGTTCGACGGGCTACAACCTCGCCAACGGCGGGCCGGTGCTCGCGTGGGGCGTCCAGGGCTACGTGGCCTCGTGGATCGCCCCGCACTCGCTGACCGCGCGGCCGCTCGTGGTCGCGCCGGACGACTCGCTGACCGTCTTCAACCGCTCCGACCGCGAGTCGGTCGACGTCGCCGTCGACGGGCGCGTCGTGGGCTGCCTGAACCCGGGGGACTCGCTGGACTGCTCGTTCGTCCCGGGTGCGGCCCTGCTGGCCCAGCTGCCGGGGACGAGCTTCTATCAGCGGCTGCGCGAGAAGTTCGGGCATCTGGTGTGAGACGGCGTGCCTCGGCGCAGGCACGGGAACACCTGTTCGATGCGGTTCCGTCTGTCGGTCCTGGTACACCGTCATCGTGCTGTGTGAGCTACGTGTCGAGAACCTCCTGCTGATCGAGCGGGCCGAGCTGCGCCTCGTGCCGGGGCTGAACGTCCTCACGGGCGAGACCGGCGCGGGCAAGACGGTCCTCGCGCACGCCCTGGACCTGCTGCTGGGCGGCAAGGCACGTGCGGGGATCGTGCGGCCCGGGGCCTCCGAGGCCTACGTCGAGGGCGTCTTCGAGCTGCCCGACGTCCTGCGCGGCGAGCTGGGGGAGCGCCTGCCCCAGGACGCCGACGAGGTCGTCCTCGCGCGGCGCGTGAGCGCCGAGGGCCGCACGCGCGCATACGTCAACGGCCGGTCGGCCTCCGCGTCGGACCTGCGCGAGCTCGCCGCCCCGCTGATCGCCTTTTACGGCCAGCACGAGCATCGGCGGCTCACGCTCGCCTCCACGCAGCTCGATGTGCTGGACCGCTTCTGCGGCCCCGACCAGGCGGCGCGGCGCGAACGCGCGGCCGCCGCGCACGCTCGGGTGCGCGAGCTCGAGGCGTCGCTGGAGGCGCTGCGCGACCGCGCCGGCTCCCGCGACCGTGAGCTCGACCTGCTGGCCTTCGAGCTCGCCGAGATCGACGAGGTCGAGCCCGACGAGGACGAGGAGCGCGAGCTGACCGCCCAGCGTGAGCGGCTGCGCCACGTCGAGGCCCTGCGCGGCGCGGCGCTGGCGGGGGCGGAGTCGATCGAGCCCGACGACGGCGAGGGCGGCGCGGCGACGCTGCTGGCCCGAGCGGGCGCCGAGCTGGACGGCGCCGAGGCGCTGGACCCCGCGCTGGACCCGCTGGTCGAGCGCTTCCGGGCGCTGATCCTCGAGGCCGGCGACCTCGCCGGCGAGCTGCGGCGCTACGCCGAGGGCTTCGACGGCGACGGCGACCCCGCCGCGCGCCTGGACGCGATCGAGACCCGCCTGACGGCGGTCGACCGGCTCAAGCGCAAGCACGGGGGGACGGTGGCCGCGGTCCTGGAGCACGCGGCCGAGTGCCGCGCCCGGCGCGACGAGCTGATCAACGCCGAGGAGGCGCTGGAGGAGGCGACGGCCGCGCTGGACGCGTCGCGGGCTGTGCTGGCGAAGGTCAGCGCGCAGCTGCACAAGGCCCGGGCGGCGGCCGGCCCGGCGCTGGCGGAGTCGGTGCGCGAGCGGCTGGCCGAGCTGGCGATGGAGGCCGCCGCGTTCTCCGTCGCGCTGCACGAGCGCGAGCCGGCCGCGACGGGCGCCGACACCGTCGAGTTCCTGATCGCCGCCAACCCCGGCGTCCCCGCCGGTCCGCTGCGCGACATCGCGTCGGGCGGTGAGCTGTCGCGCGTGATGCTCGCGCTCATGGGCGTGGCCAACGAGGAGGGCGGCGCGACGCTCGTCTTCGACGAGGTCGACGCCGGCATCGGCGGCGTGACGGCGCGCGCGGTGGGCGAGCAGCTGCGCGCGCTGGGGGAGGGGCGGCAGGTCATCTGCATCACCCACCTCCCGCAGGTCGCCTCGATGGCGGCGCGCCACTTCTCGATCGCCAAGGACACCACCGCCCAGACCGCCCGCACGACCGTGACCGAGCTGTCATCCGATGCGGTCGTGGGCGAGCTCGTCCGCATGCTGGGCGCCGACGGGAGCGACCATGCCGCCCGCCGGCACGCCGAGGAGCTGCTGAAGGCGGCGTGACGATAGACCGGCGCGGTCCGGGGTAGCTTGATTGTCATGACAACGACCGCAACTGGATCCGGAACCTTCAAGATCGGCGGCGACCTCGAGGTCACGCGCCTGGGCTACGGCGCGATGCGCATCCTCGGCGAGGGCGTCTGGGGTCCGCCGAAGGATCCCGAGGCGGCCAAGGCCGTCCTGCGGCGCCTACCGGAGCTGGGCGTGGACTTCATCGACACCGCCGACGCGTACGGCCCGGAGATCTCCGAGCAGCTCATCCACGATGCGCTGCACCCCTACGGCGACATCAAGATCGCCACCAAGGCGGGCTTCACCCGCCAGGGTCCCGGGCGCTGGGCGCCGGTCGGCCGCCCCGAGTACCTGCGCCAGTGCGCCGAGCTCTCGCTGCGCCGCCTGGAGGTCGAGACCCTCGACCTGTGGCAGCTGCACCGCATCGACGCCAAGGTCGACCGCGAGGAGCAGTTCGCCGAGCTGAAGGCGCTGCAGGACGAGGGCAAGGTCCGCCACCTCGGGCTCTCGGAGGTCACGATCGAGGAGATCGAGGCCGCGAGCAAGGTCTTCGAGGTGACGACCGTGCAGAACCAGTTCAACCTCATCGACCGCAAGTCCCAGGACGTCCTGGACTACTGCACCGAGAAGGGCATCGGCTTCATCCCCTGGAACCCGCTGGCCATCGGGAAGCTCAACGAGCCCGGCGCGCCCGGTGCGGACATCGCCGCCGCGCACGACGCCACCCCGGGGCAGATCGCCCTGGCCTGGCTGCTCCAGCGCAGCCCGGTGATGCTCCCGATCCCGGGCACCAGCTCGATCGAGCACCTGGAGGAGAACGTCGCGGCGGCCGGGATCCGCCTGACGGACGACGAGATCGCGACGCTGAACGCGGTCGCCTGACCCCGCCGCCCGCCCCAGGGCGCTAGAGCACCCCGCGAATGATGGCCACGACCTCGTCCGGATGGGAGAGGAAGGGGGAGTGGCCCGCGGGGAGCCGGTGGACGGTGCCCGCGCGCTGGGCGAGCATGTCCTGCGCGCCCACCGGGATCGCGTTGTCCAGCTCGCAGACGACGTAGCTGGCCGGGATCTCCTTCCACGCCGCGGCGCGCACTGCGTCGGTCGTCGAGGCGTAGGACTGCGGCTCCAGCGCGGCGACGGAGGCGGCGGTGAGGTCGTCGGAGACGCCGTTGTAGAAGATCCCCTCCGGCCCGTCGACGGTGATCGACTTCCCGTCGTCGGCCACGATCCACCACGGCGGCGCGGCCCGGCCGACCAGGCCGAGCAGCGACTCGCCCTCGTCGAGCATGAAGGCGGTCACATAGACGAGATGCGACACGTTCTCCGCGCCCGCCGCGCCCTCGGTCACCGGGGCGCCGCCGTAGGAGTGCGCGACGACGACGACCGGGCCATCGACGGCGTCGATCGCCGCGCGGACCGCGGCGGCGTCCTCGTGCATGCCGGTCAGGACGGACGGGTCGGGGCCCGAGCTGGGGAGGTCGAGGGCGACCACCTCGACGCCCGCATCGGTCAGCCGGGACGTGACCGGGTCCCATGCCCAGCCGCCGTGCCACGCGCCGTGGACCAGCACAACCGTCGGATCCTGCGCCATCTCGACCTCCATCTCTCCTGTGGACCGCGCCATCCTGCCACGCTCCGGGATCCCGTGCCGGCGGCCCGCGCAATACACTCGGTCCAATGTCCACGGTGCCCCGCGTCCCCGACGCTTCGCGCTCCGAGGCGCTCGCGCGGGAGGTCGCTGGGCCGGCCAGGGTCGGCCGGCGCACGAAGCTGCTGACCAAGCGGCTCAAGGCCGGGGACGTCGCCGTGATCGACCATCGCGACCTCGACCGCGTCTCGGCCGAGGATCTCGCCTCGCTCGGCGTGGCCGCGGTGCTCAACTGCAGCCCGAGCTCGAGCGGCGCGTACCCGAACATGGGCCCGCTGCTGCTCGTGCAGGCGGGCATCCTGCTCGTCGACTTCCCCGACGCCACGCTGTTCGACCGCCTGAAGGACGGCGACCGGATCGTGGTCAGCGGCACGGGCGAGGTCCGGCGCGACGGACAGCTGATCACGACGGGGACGGCCCAGGACGCCGCCGACGTCCGCGCCCGCAACGACCTCGCCCGCCAGGAGATCGGCGAGGCGCTGGAGGCGTTCGCGCGCAACACGGTCGAGCACATGCTCGAGGAGCGCGAGCTGCTCTCGGGCAAGATCGAGCTGCCGCGCTTCGAGACCGACTTCCGCGACCGCGCCGCGCTCGTCGTCGTGCGCGGCGTCGACCATCAGCGCGACCTGCGCGTCCTGCGCTCCTTCGTCCGCGGGGAGAGGCCGGTGATCATCGCGGTCGACGGAGGCGCCGACGCGGTCCTCGAGGAGGGCTTCACGCCGCACATGATCGTCGGCGACATGGACTCCGCCTCCGAGGCGACCCTGCGCTGCGGGGCCGAGCTCGTCGTCCACGCCTACCCCGACGGCCGCGCGCCCGGCCGCGACGTCCTCGATCGCCTCGGCCTGGCCCACAAGGTGGTGCCCGCGCCGGGCACGAGCCAGGACGTGGCGATGCTGATCGCCCACGAGAAGGGCGCCCAGCCGATCGTCTCCGTCGGATCGCAGTTCAACCTCGTCGAGTTCCTCGACAAGAACCGCCTCGGCATGTCCTCGACGTTCCTGACCCGGCTGCGGCTGGGGGAGAACCTCGTCGACGCCAAGGGCGTGGGTCGCCTGTACCACCCGCGCCCCGGCACGACCCCGATCGGCCTCGTCCTCCTCGCCGGCCTGATCACCGTCGCGGTGATCATCTGGCGCACCCCGGCGCTGTACAACGTCGCGGACCTGCTGTGGCTGAAGCTGCAGATCCTGCTCGGCATCGCCTAGCGGTGTCGGGACACACCGCCCGGCCTCTCTAGGCTCAGGCGATCCGTGTTCGACTTCCGCTACCACGCGCTCTCGCTCGTGGCCGTCTTCCTCGCGCTCGCGGTCGGGCTGCTGCTCGGCGTCGCGATCGGCGACTCCGGCCTCGTCTCGTCGGCCAAGCAGGACATCGAGCAGTCGCTGCGCGGTGACGTGCGTGCCTCCCGTGTGCAGGCCGACAACCTGCGTACCGAGCTGGATCGCCGCGACGGCTACGAGAAGCAGACGTTCCCCGATCTGGTCGCCAACCGCCTGTCGGGCCAGCAGATCGGCCTGCTCTTCCTCGGCGCCTCCGACGACTCGGCGATCGACGAGGTGCGCGACTCGCTCACCGCCGCGGGCGCGAACCTGAGCTGGGTCGGGTCCCTGCGCGAGCCGCCCGACGTCTCCGCCATGGCCGACCGAGCCCAGGGCAGCCGCTACGCCGCGATGGGCGTCGACGCGACGCTCCTCGCGCCGTTCGCCCACCGCATGGGCGTCCAGCTCGTGACCGGCGGCCGGCTCGTCTCCCAGGAGCGCCCGGTGCTGCTGCGGTCGTTCTCCGGCGATCTCGGCGTGATCGACGGCGTCGTCATCATGCGCGCGCCCGACCGGGCCACCGAGACGAGCGACCAGAAGGGCACGACGGCCATGGTCGAGGACGGGATCGTCTCGGGCATGAACCGCACGAACGTGCCGGTGGTCGGCGTCGAGGAGCTCAACACCGACCCGTCGCAGATCGACTGGTACCGCTCGCGCGGCATGGCCTCCGTCGACTCGATCGACCAGGTCTCCGGCCGCGCCGCCCTCGTCTTCGCCCTCGCCGGCGCCGACGGCGCCTACGGCCTGAAGTCGAGCGCCGAGGCCCTGCTGCCCCGGGTGGTCGGCGGGGTGCAGCGGCCGTGAGCGCCATGAGGACCACGAACCTCCGCCGCCAGCGCGAGCTGAGCGAGCTGGTGCGCGACGCGTTCGCGCTCGCGGCGGCCAACTGGCGCGTCCTGGCGATCGTCTCGTTCGCGATCGTGGCGCCGGTCGAGCTCATCGCGTTCGGCATCGGCCTGCGCTGGCTGTCCTCGGGCTACGCGGTGGACACGCTGGGCAGCCAGGCGGTCCAGCTCGTCGTCTCCTATCTCATCGTGGCGCCCCTCGTCTTCGCGGCGGTCATCAGCGTCCTGCTCCAGCTCGAGGGACACGACCGGCCTTCGCCGCGCACGACGCTGCGCGCCGCCTTCGACGCCTTTCCGGCGCTGCTGCTCGTCGCGACGGCGAGCGCGCTGGTCATCGTCGCCGGCGTCTTCGCCCTCGTCGTGCCCGGGGTGGTGCTCGGCGTCCGCCTCGGGATCGTCCTGCCCGTCGCGATGCTCGAGCGCCCGCGGGGGCTCAGCGCCCTCCCTCGCGCGTTCGCCCTGACCGCCGGGCGCTTCTGGAACACGCTGGGCCGGCTGCTCGTCATCGGCCTGGCCACCGGCCTGCCCGGCTTCCTGGTCCAGTCGATCTTCGACGCGATCGCCAAGTCGGCCGACTCCCAGGCGATCCACCTCGTCGGATCGATCGTCTCGGATCCGCTGACCGTCGTCCCCGCGGCGATCGCCACGACGCTGCTGTACTTCGATCTCGCCGATCGCGAGGCCAAGCGGATCAGCCCGACGACCGCGCCGCCGCCGCCGCCCGGCCTGTAGGCCGTCCGCCGATCCGGCTAACGTGATCGTCCCAGTGCATGCTTTGCCGTTCGTCGTCGCGTTCGCTGCTGCGCTGGTCCTGGCACCGGCGCTGCGTCGGACCCTCGACGAGGAGGGGCTGGTCCGCGAGAACTTCCGCGGGAATCGCCTTCCCTTCCCGTTCGGCGTGCTGATCGTGTTCTCCGCCGTCATCGCGCTGGTCGTGGTGGCGCCGCTGGATCAGCTCACCGATGGGGACGTCCTCATGCCCGAGCTCGGGATCGTCGCGCTCTACGCGCTCGGCGTCGCCTTCCTCGGACTGGCCGACGACGTGCTCAGCGGCGCGTCGCGCGGCTGGCGCGGCCACGGCGCGGCGGTCCTGGGCGGCCGCTTCTCGACCGGCGCGCTGAAGGCGGTCGGCTCGCTCGGCCTCGCCCTGCTCGTGCTGCGCGGCCGCGACGACTACCTGCTGTCGGTCGTGGTGCTCGTCCTGGCCACGAACCTGTTCAACCTGCTGGACCTGCGTCCGGGGCGCGCCGTCAAGGCGTTCGTGCTCCTGGGCGCCGGCCTGACCCTGGGCGCCTGGGACGTCGATCCGCTGTGGGCGGTCGGCCTCCTCGCCGCCCCGGTGCTCGTGGCCGGCGTCTACGACGTGCGAGAGCGCGCGATGCTGGGCGACACGGGCTCGAACCTCATCGGGGCCCTCGGCGGCCTCTGGCTCGTGCTCACGCTGTCCACCACCGGCCTCGCCGTCTCGGCCGCCGTCCTGCTCGTCATCACCGCGTACGGCGAGTTTCGCTCGCTCAATGCGGTGATCGAGCGAACCCCCGTCCTGCGTCACCTAGACTCGATCGGAAGACCTGATGCCTAGCCCCCGCACCACGAGAACGCGATACATCTTCGTCACCGGCGGGGTCGTGTCGTCCCTCGGAAAGGGGATCGCCGCGTCCTCGATCGGCCGCCTCCTCGTGAGCCGCGGCCTGACCGTCGGCCTGCAGAAGTTCGATCCGTACATCAACGTCGATCCCGGCACGATGTCGCCCTACCAGCACGGTGAGGTGTTCGTCACCGAGGACGGCGCGGAGACCGATCTGGACCTCGGGCACTACGAGCGCTTCACCGACGCGAACACGTCGCGGGCGAGCAACGTGACCGCCGGCGGCATCTACAACTCGGTCATCCGGCGCGAGCGCCGCGGCGACTACCTCGGCGGCACCGTCCAGGTCGTCCCGCACATCACCGACGAGATCAAGAACCGGAT
>JAOPZL010000261.1 GCA_025964175.1 Solirubrobacterales bacterium | reverse complement strand
CTCGACGACGGTCGGGATCAGAGGCATGGCGCTGAGGCTAGCGCGAAGGACTCGCCGCGGCCTGCGCGGCTCTCCGCGCTGACGCCCACCGTCAGCCCCGCGGCGTCGTGCGCTCGGGGTAGCGCGCCCCGACCGCCTCGGGCAGCGCGTCGGCGATCGTCGCCCGCTCCTGCGCGGTCAGCTCCACGTCGGCTGCGGCGATGTTCTGCTCCAGGTACGTCCGGCGCTTCGTGCCGGGGATCGGGACGATGTCGTCGCCCTGGGCCAGCACCCACGCGAGCGCGAGCTCGGCGGGCGCGACGCCCTTGTCGGCGGCGAGGCGCTCGATGACCGTCACCAGCTCGAGGTTGCGGTCGAAGTTCTCCCGCGTGAACCGCGGCGAGCTGCGGCGGTAGTCGTCGGCGGCGAGGTCGTCGATCGAGGTGATCGCGCCGGTCAAGAACCCGCGGCCCAGCGGCGAGTACGCGACGAAGCCGATGCCGAGCTCGCGGACCGTCGGCAGGATCGCGTCCTCCGGCTCGCGCGACCACAGCGAGTACTCGGTCTGCAGCGCCGTGATCGGGTGAACGGCGTGCGCGCGGCGGATCGTCTCCGGCGACGCCTCGCTCAGCCCGAGGTAGCGCACCTTGCCCTCGTCGACGAGCTCCTTCATCGCCCCGACGGTCTCCTCGATCGGGGTGTCGGGGTCGACGCGGTGCTGGTAGTAGAGGTCGATGTGGTCGACGCCGAGCCGCTTCAGCGACGCCTCGGCGCACGCGCGGACGTACTCCGGGCGGCCGTTGACGCCTCGGGCGGCGGAGTCTGCCGGGTCGCGCACGATGCCGAACTTCGTCGCCAGGACGACCTGGTCGCGGCGGTCGGCGATCGCGCGCCCGACGAGCTCCTCGTTGGTGTGCGGGCCGTAGATGTCGGCGGTGTCCAGCAGCGTCACTCCGAGCTCGAGCGCGCGGTGGATCGTCGCGATCGACTCCGCGTCGTCGCGGCCGCTGTAGAAGTCCGACATCCCCATGCAGCCGAGGCCGAGCGAGGAGACGGTGAGGTCGGTGCCGAGGGTGCGGGTCTGCATCAGGTGTCGATCCTGACACGGTATGACTTCGAACGCGCTCGGCTCGAAGCCAGGCGCGGGGTAGAGGCATCTAGTGTCAGACGACGGAATGGTCACCCCCGCGCTGCAGCTCACCGGTCTCACCAAGCGCTACGACAGTGGGTTCCTCGCCCTCGACGGCTTCGATCTCACCGTGCCCGACGGCGAATTCTTCGGGCTGCTCGGGCCCAACGGCGCGGGCAAGACGACGCTGATCAGCGCGGTCTGCAACCTGATCCGGGTCACGTCGGGAGAGGTCAGCGTGTTCGGGAAGTCCCACACGCGCTGGGAGGCCCGCAAGATGATCGGGCTGGCCGAGCAGGACATCAACCTGGATCGCTTCCTCGACGTCGAGGAGACGCTCGTCTTCCACGGCGGGTACTACGGCATGAGCCGCGCGGACTCGCGGCGCCGCGCCCGCGAGATGATGGACGTCTTCGACCTGCGCTCCAAGGCCGGCGTGCGCGCGCCCGCGCTCTCGGGCGGCATGCGCCGGCGGCTGCTGCTCGCCCGCGCGCTCATGCACGAGCCGCGCCTGGTCATCCTCGACGAGCCGACCGCGGGCGTCGACTTCGAGCTGCGCATCGAGCTGTGGCAGTACATCCGCCGCCTCCACGATGCCGGCACCACGATCCTGCTGACCACGCACTACCTCGAGGAGGCCGAGGAGCTGTGCCGCGACATCGCGCTCATCCGCGACGGCCGCCTGCTCGCGCGTGACTCCGCCGAGAACCTGCGCGCGACCTACGACGCGGCGACGCTGACCGAGGTCTACACGAAGGTCATGCAGGACGCGCAGGCTGCGGTGGACGCGAGGGCACAGGCCGCATGAGGACCGGCCTCTACGCGCTCACGCACCGCGAGGTGGTGCGTGTCCTGAAGCTGTGGACGCAGACGATCGCGGCGCCCGTCGTCTCCTCGTTCCTGTTCATCCTCGTCTTCGGGCTGTCGCTGGGCAGCCGCATCAAGCAGGTCGACGGCGTCGACTACGAGACGTTCATCGTGCCCGGCCTGATCACCATGGCGATGGTCCAGGCCGCCTACCAGAACAACTCGGCGACGGTCTTCCAGGCGCGCTTCGACCGCTACCTCAACGACATCCTCGCGTCGCCCATGCGCCCGTGGGAGATCAACCTCGGCCTGACGCTGGGCGGCGTCGTGCGCGCGCTGCTGATCGCCATCGGGCTGCTGCTGCTCGCGCTGTGCGTCGTCTCGGTGTCGATCGCGTCGCCCTTCGTCCTGCTCCTGGCCGTGTTCCTCGGGCTGGCGCTGTTCGCCTCGCTGGGCGTCGTCGTCGGCATCTACGCCGACTCGTGGGACCACGCCGGTTTCGTCAACAACATCGTGATCCTGCCGCTGACCTTCCTGGGCGGCGTCTTCTACTCGGTGGACTCGCTGCCGTCGCCGTGGCATGAGATCTCCCACGCCAACCCGATCTTCTACCTCGTGCAGGCCGTGCGCTACGGGTTCCTCGGGCACAGCGACGTGAGCGTCTGGCTCGCCCTCGCGATCACCGGGGTCCTCGCGGCGCTCATGGTCGCGTGGTCCTCGTGGCTGTTCCAGACCGGGCGCAAGCTGAAGCCGTGACCGGTGGCGGGTCGGGCGTTCCCGACCCGCTGGACCGCGTCCCGCCGCTGGCCCTCGTCGTCACCGGGATCGTGTCGGTGCAGTTCGGGGCGGCGCTGGCCACGACGCTGTTCGCCGACCTCGGCCCGTCGGGCACCGTCCTGCTGCGCATCGGCTTCGCGGCGCTGATCATGTTCGTCGCGGTCCGCCCGCGCTGGCGCGACTACGACCGCTCCGCGCTGAAGCTCGTGCTCGTCTTCGGCGTCGCGCTCGCGGTGATGAACCTCGCCTTCTACGAGGCGCTGGACCGCATCCCGCTGGGCATCGCGGTGACGATCGAGTTCGCCGGCCCGCTCGCGGTCGCGGTCATCGGCTCGCGGCGCCCGCTGGACGTCGTGTGGGCGTTCCTGGCCGCCGCGGGGATCCTGTTGCTGGCCAACCCGGGCGGCGCGAACGGCGTCGACCCGGCCGGTGTCGGGTTCGCCCTGATCGCCGCCGTCTGCTGGGCGGGCTACATCGTCCT
>JAOPZL010000419.1 GCA_025964175.1 Solirubrobacterales bacterium | reverse complement strand
CGCGACCTGGCGCGGGGGATCGCGCCGCCGGTGCTCGCCGACCGCGGCCTGGTCGCGGCCGCCGAGGCGCTGGGCCGGCGCTCGGCGATCGTCGTCCGCGTCGAGGGCAAACTGGAGACGCGGCCGGTGCCGGTCGTCGAGACCGCCGCCTACTTCGTCGTCTCCGAGGCGCTGACCAACGTCGCCAAGCACGCGACGCACGCCACGGCGCGGGTCCTGCTGGCCGAGCGCGACGGCGTGCTCGTGGTCGAGGTGGCCGATGACGGACCGGGCGGCGCGGACGCCGACGGCGCGGGGTTGACCGGCCTGCGCCACCGCGTCGAGGCGCTCGACGGACACCTCACCGTGACGTCGGCTCCCGGGACCGGCACACTGGTACGCGTGGAGCTCCCATGCGCGTCGTGATCGCCGAGGACAATGCGCTGCTGCGCGAGGGGCTGATCGCGCTGCTGTCGGACCACGACATCGAGGTCGTCGCGCAGGTCGACGACGGCCCCGGCCTGCTGCGGGTCATCAACGGCCACAAGCCCGATCTCGCCATCGTCGACGTACGCCTGCCGCCGACCTTCACCGACGAGGGCGTGCGCGCGGCGATCGAGGCGCGCCGCCGCCATCCCGGCGTCGGGATCCTGATCCTGTCGCAGTACGTCGAGCCGGTCTACACGGCGGAGCTGCTGGCCGACGGGGCCGAGGGCGTCGGCTACCTGCTCAAGGAACGCGTCGGCGAGGTCACCGCCTTCCTCGACGCCGTCGGCCGGGTCGCCGCGGGCGGGACCGCGCTCGACAGCGAGGTCGTGAGCGCGCTGCTGCGCGCCCGCAACCCCAGCGACGACGAGGGCGAGCTGACCGGTCTGTCGCCGCGCGAGCGCGAGGTGCTCGGGCTGATGGCCGAGGGCCGCACGAACGCCGCGATCGCCCGCGAGCTGGTCGTCACCGCCAGCGCCGTGGAGAAGCACGTGTCGTCGATCTTCTCCAAGCTCGACCTCGCGGCCAGCAACGACGACCACCGCCGCGTGCTCGCCGTGCTGACGTACCTGCGCGCCTCGGACTGATCCAGCCCAACGACCGCGTCATCGCCCGCGCGGGTAGGGTCGGCCCATGCTGCGAAAGACCTTCACCGCGCTCGCCGCGACCGCCCTGCTCGCCGGCGCGCTCGCCGGACCGGCCGCGGCCGCCAAGAAGCCGACCAACGCCCAGACCAAGGCGATCACGCACGCGGTCCAGACCACGACGCTCGGTGGGGCCAACAAGCTCTCCAAGTCCTGGTACAAGGTCAACCGGATCCGCATCTCGTCGCTGTCGCCGTCCTGGGCGCTGGCCTGGCAGACCGCGACGAAGAAGGGCGAGGGCAAGTTCCAGCCCGCCTATTTCATCCTCGTCCAGCCCCAGGGCGCGACCACGTGGACGGTCGTCTCGCTGGGCACCGCGCTGGTCGGCTGCGGTGCCGCGCCGGACTCGGTCATCAAGGACCTGACCGGGAGCGCGTGCCCTCCCGGCGAGGGCATCGGGAGCGGCTCCTAGCCGAGCGCCTCGACCTCGCCCTCGAGGTGCGGCTTGCCGTCGCACGCGCTGCGCACGGCGAAGCCGCCCTCGGGCGAGGAGGCGAAGGCGACGCGCGCCGGCAGGAACAGCGGCGCGCGGAAGCGCACGTCGACCGCGTAGGCCGGCGGCAGGGCGTCCGCCAGCGCCGCCAGGCAGCGCGCCTTGACCCACATCCCATGGGCGATCGGCGAACGCAGCCCGAAGGCCTTCGCGCTCAGCGGGTGCAGGTGGATCGGGTTGCGATCGCCGGAGACCGCGGCGTAGCGGCGGCCGAGGTCGCCCGGCAGCTCCCACCGCGCGCGCTCGGGGAGCTCGGGTGTGTCCTCGCGGTCGGTGTCGGGCCTGCGCTCGCCCCCGGTCCTCGGCTTGCCCTCGTGGTGCAGGTAGGTCGAGACGTCCTCCCACACGAGCTCGCCGCCGATCCGTGCCTCGCCGGCGAGGTCGACGGTCCGCCCGCGCGCGTGCTCGGCCAGTCGCTGCGCCCGCACGACGAGGTCGACGCGCTCGCCCAGTCCGACGGGACGGTGCTGGACGATGCGGTTGCGTACGTGCACGAGGCCGAGCGCGCTGAACGGGAACGAGCGGTCGACGAGCAGCGCCAGCGCGAGCGGGAAGGCGAGCACGTGCAGGTAGGTCGACGGCAGCGTGTCACGCAGGCCGAACCCGCAGACGCGGTCGTAGGCGGCCACGGCGGCCGGGTCGGCGCCGACCCCCTCGCGGGACGGCGAGCGCTCGGGTAGCCCATCGCCTCCGCCGCCGAACACCGGCAGCGCCTGCAGACCCGCGCGGGCGTAGAGCGTCAGCATCGCCGCGTCACGCCCCGATCAGCGACTGGCCGCAGACGCGCAGGACCTGGCCGGTGACGCCGCCGGCGTCGGGCGCGCCGAACCAGGCGATCGCCTCGGCCACGTCGACGGGCCGCCCGCCCTGGGAGAGCGAGTTCATGCGCCGGCCCGCCTCGCGGGTGAAGAGCGGCATGGCCTGCGTCATCTCGGTCTCGATGAACCCGGGGGCGACCGCGTTGATCGTGCGCCCGGCGGGCAGCTGCGGCGACAGGCCCTGGACGAGGCCGATGAGCCCCGCCTTGGCCGTGGCGTAGTTGACCTGGCCGCGGTTGCCGGCGACGGCGCTGACCGACGACACGCAGACGATCCGGCCGGCTTCGTTGAGCGTGCCGGCGTGCAGCAGCGCCTCGGTCAGCCGCTGGGGTGCGGTCAGGTTGACGGCGAGCAGGACGTCCCACTCGGCGTCGCTCATGCGCCCAAGCGTGCGGTCGCGGGTGATGCCGGCGTTGTGGACCACCACGTCGACGCCGCCGTGGCGCGCGGTCAGGTGCTCCACGAGCCGCGCGGGCGCGTCGTCGGCCGTGACGTCGAGCTGGAGCGCGGTGCCGCCGACGCGGTTGGCGACCGCGGCGAGCGCCTCGCCCTGGGCGGGGACGTCGAGGCAGACGACGTGGGCGCCGTCGCGGGCCAGTACCTCGGCGATGGCCGCGCCGATCCCGCGTGACGCGCCGGTCACGAGGGCGACGCGGCCGACCTGGGGCCGGTCGTGGTCGGCGGGCGTGGGGGAGCCCGACGCGCTCCCGCCGCCCGAGCCGTCGACGCGCAGGACCTGGCCGTCGACGTAGGCGGACCTGGCCGACAGGAGGAAGCGCAGCGGCGACGCGAGGTCGGCCTCGGCGCCGGGGGCGACCTGCAGCAGCTGGGCGGTCGCGCCGCCGCGCAGCTCCTTGGCCACGGCGCGCACGAAGCCCTCGAGCGCGCGCTGGGCGAC
>JAOPZL010000225.1 GCA_025964175.1 Solirubrobacterales bacterium | reverse complement strand
CGACAACTCGCCGGCCAAACGCACGAGCACGGCCGCCGCCGCGGCCATCTCCTGCAGCGACGCCCACTCGCGGACCGAGTGGTACTCGTGGCCGCCCGTGAACAGGTTCGGGGTCGGCAGCCCGCGCGCGCTGAGCACGGAGCCGTCGGTGCCGCCGCGGATCGGGGTGTTGACGGGCTCGATCCCCTCCGCCTGGATCGCGCGCCGGGCGCGCGCGGTCACCTCGGGGTGGTCGACGAGGTAGCTGCGCATGTTCGGGTACTGCGCGGTGACCTCGACGCTGGACCGCGCCCGTGGCTCGGCGCTCACGACCCGCGCCACCACGTCGCGCAGCAGCGCCTCGTGCGCGGCCAGCCCGCTCTCCTCGAAGTCGCGCAGGATCGCGCGGATCTCTGCGTGAGCGGCGGTCGCGGTGACCTCGTGGACGTGGATGAAGCCGTCGCGGCCCGACGTCGCCTCCGGGGTCAGCTCGGCCGGGAGCGCGGCGACGACCTCGGCCGCCAGCCGCGACGCGTTGATCATCTTGCCGGTCGCGAAGCCCGGGTGGACGTCGTGGCCCTCGATGGTCACGATCGCCCCGGCCGCGTTGAACGTCTCGTCCTGCAGCTCGCCCAGCGTCGACCCGTCGACGGTGTAGGCGCCGGCGACGCCGAACCGCTCGATGTCGAAGAGCGTCGCCCCCTCCCCGATCTCCTCGTCGGGCGTGAAGCAGATCTTCAGCGTGGGGCGCGGCTGCTGCGGGTTGGCCACGAGATGGGCGACCGCGGTCATGATCTCGGCGACGCCGGCCTTGTCGTCGGCGCCCAGCAGCGTGTCGCCCGACGAGGTGACGAGGTCGTGGCCGACCGCGCCCCGCAGCTCGGGCATCGTCTCCGGATCCAGCACCGTCCCGCCCCGCGGCAGCGACAGCACCCCGCCGTCGTAGTCGCGATGCACGAGCGGCTGCACGCCCTCGCCCGGCGCGTCGGGCGACGTGTCCAGGTGCGCGACGAGGCCGAAGCTCTCCCCCGAGCCGGGGAGGGTCGCCATCACGTACCCGTTGGCGTCGAGGGAGACGTCCTCCAGCCCGAGCTCCTCCAGCTCGGCCACGAGCAGCCGCCCGAGGTCGAGCTGCCCGGGCGAGCTCGGGCTCTGGGTGCGATCGCGGACCGAGGTGGTGAAGACGCGCACGTAGCGCTCGAAGCGCTCCAGCAGGCCGGGCGCCAGGGCCTGGGCGAGCGGCGACGTGAACGGGGCGGGCACGGCGCTAGGACCCGGCGCTCGCCTCGTCGAGCACCTTCAGCTGATCGTCGGTCAGCTCCACCTCGGCCATCGGCAGCAGGCCGGCGAGCTGCTCGACCGTGCGGGCCGAGGCGATCGGCGCCACGATCGTCGGCTGCGCGGCCAGCCAGGCCAGCGCGATCGCCGCGACCGTCGTGTCGTGCTCGGCGGCGACCTGGTCCAGGGCGCTCAGGACGGCTCGGCCGCGGTCGTCGAGGTACTTCGCCGCCGTCTCGGAGCGCGCGCTGTCGACGGCGGGACCGTCGGAGCGGTACTTGCCGGTCAGGAAGCCGCTGGCCAGCGCCCAATAGGGCACGACGCCGATCTCCTCGCGCTGCGCGATGCCCTGCAGCTCGTCCTCGAAGACGCCGCGCTCGACGAGGTTGTAGTGCGGCTGGAAGGCGGCGGGCTTGGCGAAGCCCTCACGCTTGGCCACCGCCATCGCCTCCACGAGGCGCGGGGGCGAGTAGTTGGAGAGGGCGATGTGGCGGATCTTGCCCTCGCGCACGAGCGCGTCGAACACGCCCAGCGTCTCCTCCAGCGGAACGTTCTCGTCGTCGTAGTGGACGTAGTACAGGTCGATGTAGTCGCTCTGCAGGCGGCGCAGCGAGGCCTCGGCCTTCGCGCGGACGTGCGGCTCGTCCATCGGCTCGTCCTTGCCCGCCTTGGTGGCGATGACGATGTCGGCGCGGTTGCCGCGCGCGGCGATCCACTCGCCGATGATCGTCTCCGACTCGCCGCCCTGGTGGCCCGGTACCCAGGCCGAGTACATGTCCGCGGTGTCGACGAAGTTGCCGCCGGCGGCGGCATACGCGTCGAGGACCGCGAACGAGGTGGGCTTGTCCGCAGTCCAACCGAAGACGTTGCCTCCCAGGCAGAGGGGATGGACGTCGAGGTCGGTGCCCTTGAAGTTCGCCATCAATCGAACATACATGGCACCCGGCTCAGCGCGGACGCCCCGCGCCGGAGCACCCCGCCGCCGCCGCTTCCAGCGCCGCCGCTCGCGTCGAGAAGACCTGGCCCGACGTGAGCAGGCCGTCGCGCAGCTTCCAGACCCAGATGACCTCGGCCTCCAGCGGACCGTCCTCCAGCGCGCCCCACACGCGACCGAACACGACGACCGACCCGGCGACCGCGCGGTAGTCGACGGGCTCGATCCGCAGACCCCGCTCCCACACGCGGGCGGCGTCGTCGAAGTAGTCGCGGATGCCGTCGTGCCCGCGGTAGAGGCTCCGGCCCGTGAGGCGGGACGTGCCCTCGGGGCGCAGCTCGAACTCGGGCGCGACGTGGACGAGCGCGGTCTCCACGTCACCACGACCGAAGGCGGCGTACACCGCCTTCACCGTCGCTATGTGGCTCTCGCGGGGGTCCTCCGTCATGAGCCAGCAACGGTAGCGCGCGGCGTCAGGGCGAACGTCACGCCGGTCAGCCGCTCGGATTCGTCCCACAGCCGCCGCGCGATCTCGACGTCTTTGGACGCCACGCTGGAGCCGACGAGCCTGGGGTGCCCGCGCATCTGCAACAGCCCGCCCGGCCCGACGTAGGAGCCGCCGTGGAGCTCGGGCACGGTCGCGGCGTAGAGGCTCGGCAGCGCGCCCACCTCGACGCTCTGCCCGACGAGCGGGTTGACGAGGCCCATGAGGCGCGACCACAGCGAGGCGCCGCCGAGGCTCGCGCCCGCCACCTGCAGGTTCGTGGCCGTGTAGCCCGGGTGGGCGGCGACGCTGCGCAGCGCGACCCCCGCGGCGTCGGCGCGCCGCTGGAGCTCGTAGGTGAAGAGCAGGTTGGCGAGCTTGGACTGCCCGTAGGCCAGCCACGGGTGGTAGCTGCGCTCGTGCTGGAGGTCGTCGAACGCGATCGTGCCGAGCCGGTGCATGAGGCTGGCGAGGCTCACGACGCGCGGGGTGTCGGTGGCCAGCAGCCGCCCCAGCAGCAGCCCGGTCAGGGCGAAGTGGCCGAGGTGGTTCGTGCCGAGCTGCAGCTCGAACCCGTCGTTGGTGGTCCGCGCCGGCGTGGCCATCACCCCGGCGTTGTTGACGAGCACGTCGAGCGGCCCCTCGAAGGCGCCGGCGAACGCCCGCACCGACTGGAGATCGCTGACGTCGAGCGGCCGCAGCTCGACCGCGGCATCGGGGACCGCCGCGCGGATCGTCGCCAGCGCCGTGTCACCGCGCCCGAGGTCGCGGCAGGCCAGGACCACGTGCGCCCCGGCCCGGGCCAGCTCCCGCGCGGCGACCAGGCCGATCCCGCTGTTGGCGCCGGTCACGACGAAGCGCCGCCCGTGCTGGTCGGGGATCTCCGCGGCGGTCCAGCGCGTCATCGGGCAAGCCTACGCCCAGGTCAGCGCCGCAGCGTCAGCATCCGCGTGGTCAGTCTGTCAGCAACGCGGCCCAGGTGTCCGGGCCCAGGACCCCGTCCACGGGCAGGCCGGCGGCGGCCTGGAACGTCTGCACCGCGCGCTTCGTCGTGGTGTCGAAACGCGTGTCCTGCGTAACGACGTAGCCCTGCGCGCGCAGGTGGTCCTTGGCCCACACGACGAGGTCGCTGCGCGCCCCCGGGCGGACGGTCGGGTAGGCCGGGACCGAGGCCGGCAGCGCGGGAGCGGTGACGACCGGGGTCAGCGCGGCCCAGCCCGCCGCGATCGCGGCGTCCCAGCTCCACCAGCTCAGCCCGCTGGCGTCGTAGGCGAGCGCGAGGCGGCGGAAGGCGAGCACGTCGGCCCGCCTGGGCTTGGCGTACAGCTGGCCGATCGGCGCGAGCGGCGCGCCGTAGATGCGGTTGGCGGCGACGGTGCGCGCCCAGCTGACGGCCGGCGAGTTGCCGATGTCCTTCCAGTAGATCTGCGGCATGTTCACCGTGGCGGCGCCCGCCCCGAGGAAGACGGAGACCGGCGCGAGCGGGTGGACGTCGAGGTAGGGGAACGTCGTGTAGGCGACCGGGAAGTCCGCGCCGATCCGCTTGCGCAGCGTCTTCACGTACGTCCGCGCCTGCGCGTACTTGCCCTCGAGCTCGGCCTCGGCGTCGATGACGAAGCAGTCCGCGCCGGCCGCCACGGCCTGCGCGGCGACGATCGCCTCCTGCGTCGGCTTGAAGCCCTTGAGCCGCTGGTAGGCGCACACGGTCAGTCCCTGGGCCTGCAGCGCGCTGACCAGCTGGGGCGAGAACTGGCTCCACGCCGTCGGGCCGTCGGCGGCCTTGATGATCACCGTGTCGATGCCGGCGGCCTGGGCCTGCTCGGCGATGGCGACCGGGTCCCCGCCCGCCGCCTTGGCCAGCTGCCAGATCCACATCCCCTGGCCCGAGAACGGCTCGCCCTCCGGTGCCGCGGAGGCGGCGGGCGCCAGCGCGAGCGCGGCGAGAACGGCGAGCAGGAGCAGGGGGCGGATCCACATGGCGACCGGAACACGGTTCGCGCCAACTCGATGCGGTCCTGCACGGGCGGGGTTACGAGAAACGGCTCAGGGGAATCGAGCATGCACATGTCCCACCGCCGTACCGCTCGTCGCGCCTCCCTCCTCACCGCGGCGCTGCTCGCGCTGCTCCCGGCGACCGCCGGTGCCCAGACCGCCAACTCGATCGACGTCCCGACCGCCGGGGGCTACGCCGTGCACGTCGAGTTCAGCGACGCCGCCGGCGGCCTGGACCCGGACATCGCCGCCGCCTACGTCGGCTACCTCGACTCGCTGCCCCACGGCGCCGAGCTGGCCAAGCTCAACATCGAGGTCGTCTCCAACGACCAGGTCGCCGGCCTCTGCGGCGGCCTCGAGGGCCAGGGCATCCTCGCCTGCTATCAGGCCAACCGCAACCGGATGACCGTCCCCGATGCCGGCATCGACGCGACGACGACCGACGGCACCTACTCGCTGCGGTACGTGCTCGCCCACGAGTACGGCCACCACGTCGCCCACCACCGGTCCAACCCCGGCTTCCGCGGCGGCGCCATCGACTGGGGCCCGAAGCTGTGGGCCTCCCAGGAGCTCGTCTGCCACAAGACCCTGCGCCACAGGCTCTTCCCCGGCAGCGAGGGCAGCCAGTACCGCGACAACCCGGGCGAGAACTGGGCCGAGGCGTACGCGCGGCTGACCTTCCCCGACCAGCCGTGGAGCTTCTCGCGGCTCCTCGTCCCCGACGGCGTCGACCTCGACGCCGCCCGCCGCGACGTCGTCGAGCCGTGGACGGGCAACCGGACCGCGGTCTTCACGATGCCCGGCGCCCGCCGGCAGCAGCGCTTCCACGTCGCGCTGAACCTGGATGGGCAGGTCAGCGCGCTCGTGCGCGGACCCCAGCGCTCGCAGGTCGGGGTGCGCCTGTCGATCCACGGCCGCCGGGCCGCGACGAGCCGCCGCCACGGCCGCAGCGATACGCTGACGCGGACGGTCTGCCGGTCGTCGCCGGCGCTGGATCTGACCTTCACCGCGACGCGCAAGGGAGGACGCAAGGGCCCCGTGCAGCTGACCGTCTCATATCCGGGTTGAGTTTTTTCAGCCTGCTTGATGTTCCCTCTGCACCCTGCGACTCATGTCCCGCCGCATCGTCCTCCTCTCCATCGCGCTCTTCGCCGCCGCGCCGGCCGCCGCCGCGCAGGCTGCGCCGTTCCGCGATCGCGTGCTGGACGTCAAGCCGTCCTCCAGCCTGAAGGCCAAGGCGGCGCAGGCCACCCCGGCCAACACGATCCCCGTGCCGACGGCGGAGGGCTACCCGCTGCAGGTCTCGTTCACCGCGGCGGTCCCACCCGATCCGGCGCTGGCCGCCAGCTACGTCGCCTACCTGGACTCGCTCCCGCACGGGAACGAGCTGCGCAAGCTCTCCATCGAGATCGCCGATCCCACGGAGGTCGACACCCTCTGCGGCGGTGCTGACGGCGACGGGATCCTCGGCTGCTACGGCGGCGCGGACAAGCAGATGATCGTCCCGTCCTCCGGTCTGGACACGACGACGGCCGACGGCCTCTACTCGGTGCGCTACGTGATCACCCACGAGTACGGCCACCACATCGCGGCCAACCGCTCCAACGCCATCTACGGCGCGACCGCCCTCGACATGGGCCCGAAGTACTGGTCGTCCTACGAGCTGGTCTGCAACAAGGCGATCGAGAAGAAGGTCTTCCCCGGGTACGAGGGCAACAACATCCAGCGCTACCACGCCAACCCGGGCGAGGACTGGGCCGAGGTCTACGCGCGGCTGGTCTTCCCCGAGCAGCCGTGGACCTTCTCGCCGCTGCTCGGGCCCCCCGACGCCATCGCGCTCGCCGACGCCGGCAAGGACGTCCTGACGCCCTGGACGAGGAACGTGACCAAGACCTTCACGATGGCCAGCGGGCGCAACCGCCAGGGCTTCGACGTGCCGCTGACCCTCGACGGCCGGCTCGCCGCCACCGTCACCGGACCCAAGGGCTCCACGGTCGCCGTGACCATCACCTCGGGCCGCCAGAAGGTCGGCAAGTCCAAGGCCCGCGGGGCGAAGGCGAGATGGACGCTGAGCTCGGGCTGCCGCGAGCAGCAGATCGAGACGCTGACGTTCACCGCGACGCGCAAGGGCGGCAACCGTGGCCCCGTCGCGCTGACCGTGTCCTACCCGGGCTGACCCGGAGCGTCGGCGACGTCGGTCTTGACGAACCGCTCGAGCCGGTCGCGGTCCTCCTGCGCGATCGTCTCGAACGCGACGCCCTTCATCCCGTCGGCCGTCTCGCGCACGACGCGCGCGCGGGCGTCGAGCGGCTGATCGAGGTCGAGGCTGACGTGCAGCAGCTCACCGACGACGAGGTCGGACGGGCCCGCGAGGAGCAGGCCGCCGACGCTGACGTCCATCGCGAAGGTGCGCTGCTCGGCGCGCTCCCCGGCGTCGCGGCGCAGCAGGACGCGGCGTACGACCGGCGCGCGTCTGAGCGTGCGGCGCTCGAGGTACGGCGGGGCCATCGACTCGCCCGCGGGCAGGTCGCGGTCGTGCGGGGTGCGGGGCGCCGGTGCCCCGGGCGGCGTGACCGGGGGATGGTGGTGTTCGAGCGCAACCGGCAGCTCGTCGTCGGCGCCCGCGTCAGGGCGGCGTGGCCGCTGGGCGACGAACATCGTGACGAGCACGACGATCACGCCGGCCCCCACGATCCCCACCTCGAGCGCGACCTCCGCCGCAAACATGTTCCGACACTACCTGGCGGGGGCCGCGCCGCCTACCCCAGCGCCCCCGGCGGCCGTCCCATCGAGCGCCGGCGCGGCGTGACCGCAGTGTGACCTCGCTCACATAGACCGCAACTCGCGCCCGCGACGGCGGTTCGGAAGGGCATGCGCATCAAGCGAACCATCCTGCTGGGCGCCGTTGCGGCGCTCCTCCTGGCCGCCCTGCCGGCCGGCGCCTCCGCCAGTGTCGGGGTCGCCGTCGGGCTGGGTGAACAGTCGTACTCCATGTTCGAGCAGCCGAACTTCCAGGCGCTGAACATCAAGAAGGCCCGCTACTTCATCAAGTGGAACGCGATCGACGACAACTACCAGCTCGCCCAGGCCGACACCTATGTCGCTCAAGCCAAGGCTGAAGGCGTCAAGGTCTTCATGACCCCATCGACCGACAACCTCGCGTTGAAGAGGGCGAAGCTGCCGTCGGTCGCGCAGTACAAGAGCAAGGTCGGAGCCCTCGTCAAGCGCTACCGCGCGCAGGGCGTCACCGAGTGGGGCGTCTGGAACGAGGCCAACCACAACTCGCAGCCGACCTACAAGTCGCCCAAGCGCGCGGCTCAGTTCTTCAAGACGATGTACTCGCTCAACAGGGGCGGGACCACCGTCGCCCTCGACGTGCTCGACCAGACGGTCGTCGCGAAGTACATCGACACGTTCTACCGGTCGCTGAGCAGGTCGTGGCGCTCGCGGGCCAAGATCGTCGGCATCCACAACTACTCCGACGTCAACCGCAAGCACTTCACCGGCACCGCCAACATCATCAAGGCCGTCCGCCGCTACAACTCCAAGACCAAGTTCTGGCTCACGGAGACGGGCGGCCTCGTCGAGTTCGGCGGCTCCTTCCCGTGCAACGAGAAGCGGGCGGCCAGCGCGATCAACTACATGTTCACGATCGCCAAGAAGTACGACCGGTACGTCGATCGCCTGTACGGCTACTCGTACTTCGGCAACGACTGCCAGGAGCGCTTCGACGCGGGCCTCGTCAACGCCGACGGCTCCGTCCGTCCGGGCTACACGGCGTTCAAGAAGGGCATCAAGACCTACCGCCGCTAAGCGGCCGGGTTCTCCGGGGGCTGGCCGCCGCGCGGCGGCCAGCTCTCGTCCATCTCGAACTGCTCGTCCCCGAGCACGACGACGCAGCCCTCGCCATCGCGGGCCGAGATGGCCAGCTCCGTGTCGTCCTCCGTGGCCAGCCACACGACGACCACGGTCGGCGCGCCCAGCGCGCGCGAGAGCGACAGCGCCGCCGCGGCGGTGTGCTCCAGGCCGCCCAGTGGCCCGGTGACCTCGCCGGCGAGCGCGTCGGCATCGAACGGCGGCAGCGCGTGCGGATCGACGTCGAGCTCCGCGGCGACCGCGCGCAGATCGATCGTCACCTCGATCGGCTCGTCCTCCTCGGTCAGCTGGAAGCTCACGTAGCCGGAGGCGTCGCAGCCGAACATCCCCGCCGGCGTCGCCGCGACCACGTGGACCGCGCCGCTGCGCGAGACGAACGAGCGCAGCGTCGCCGCGACCTCAGCCTGCTCCATGCCTGTCAAGGCTACGTCAGCGGCGCAGCGTGACGACGCGCGTCGTGGGCGTCGCGCCGTCGACGGTGACGCGCAGGCGCACCCGCAGCGACGTCCCGGCCTTGACGAGCGCGTCGCGCACCGGGCGGGCCAGGACGATCGAGAACACCGCACCACCACCACAGGCCGGGCGCTCACCCTCGCCGAGCACGACCTCCGCCGCCCCCGGGGGCGTCCGCAGCCCCACCGTCCTCGCCTGCGCCGCGGTGATCGTCGCCACGACGTGGCAGCGCGAGCTCGCGTCACCGCTCCAGGTCGCCCGGATCGTCCCCGTCCGCGCGATCCGCGCCAGCCGCAGCGCACCGGCGGGGATGGTCAGCTCGGTCGACATCGCGAGCCGAGTGTGGCAGCGTCGCGGCGACCTAGCGAACGGTGATCCGGGCCGCGCCCGGGTTCCACGTGCGCAGGCCCTTGAAGCCGGGCGCGAAGACGCCGAGGCGGACGCTGTAGGTGCCGCTCGGCGCATCGCCCGCCACCTTCCAGTGGGCCAGGAACGAGCGCACCCGGCCCTTGCGCAGCGTCGCGTTGTCGTACGTCTTCTGGAAGACCTGGGTCGAGTCGCGGTAGACCTCGATGGAGATCAGCGCCGTCTGCGCCTTCGTCGCGCGGAACGAGGCGCGGATGGCGACCGTGCCGCCGCGCTTCACGACCGCCTTGGCGACGTCGGCGCGGGTGGAGAAGCGGCCCGGGTGGGCGAGCGAGACGGGCGCCGAGCCGTTCGTCCGCCTGGGGGCCCTGGTCGTGGCCGGCAGGGCGAGCGGGCCGGCGGCGTCGTAGGCGTTGACCCGCGAGCGGAAGTAGCCGCCGTCGTCGTCGGCGTTCAGCGACGCGCGCGTGGCGGTCCCGTTGGCGGGCGGGTTCGTCACGCCGTCGCCGGCGGCGTCGCAGGCGCAGGTGCCGTCCGCCTGGCCCGAGCCGAACAGCAGCGCGACGACGCCGCTGTCGAGGTAGGCCTTCAGGTGGTCGCGCGTGTCGCCGCCCAGCAGCCACTGGACGCGGTTGTCGGCGTAGTGATGGGCGGTGTCGTCCATGGCCCGATGCAGCGTGTTGCCCAGCGGGATCTGCCACAGGACGATCGGCAGCTTGACCGCCGCGTGCATGTCGCCCAGATAGCGCGCGAAGCGGGCGAAGTCGGCCGCGTCCCACCAGGCCGATTCCCCCTTTCCGTCGCGCTTGACCGCGTAGCCGGAGTCGCGGTCGGCGAACTCGGCGAAGACGGTGTCCATGGAGGCGCCCAGCGACGTGTAGAACGCGGCGGAGCGGTCGGCGAGCGCGTCGACGGCCTCATCGCCCTCGTCGGAGACCGCGATGTCCTTGCCCGTCCCCCAGATCGAGAGCTGGTAGCCGAGCGAGACGTTCGGCGCGTAGGTGTCGCGCAGGCGGACGACGGCCTGGGCGAGTCCGGCGGCCGTGTCGGGCAGGCCGCGCAGTTCGGGCATCCCCGAGCCGGCGACCTGCGCAAGGACCTTCGCCGCGTCGTCGCCGCCCTGGCGCTGGATGTAGCCCCACATGTCGGGCTCGACCTGCAGGACGGTCGTCTGCGCCGTGGCGCCGGCGCGCTGGAAGAAGACCTTGAGGTCCTCCAACCAGGACCGCATCGTGTCGCGGTTGGCGAGGTTGGCGACGATCGCCTGCTGCTCGTCGGACCGGCCGGATCCGGGCTGGCTCTGGCGCAGCTCGTAGTAGGAGAACGCCGGAACCATCCCGTTGGCGACCGAGTCCTCGATGTAGTTGGTGACGAACGAGCCGCCGCCGGTGGCCCACGACTGCCAGGACGAGCCGGTGTTCACGCCGCCCGCGAGGTAGTGGTAGCGCAGGCCGAACGGCGCGCTGGCCTTCAGGGCGGCGGCCCCGCCCTCGGCGTCCTCCATCCCGAGCTGCAGGGTCGTCGACGGCCACGGGGGCTTCGCGTGGGCGGCAGGGGCCACGGCCAAGAGGGCCAGCAGCGCGCAGAGGGAGAGGAGCGGGCGGCGCACCGACTCAGTATCGACTGTTGCCGCGCGGTTCGTTCAGCGGGAGGGGTCAGGCGACGGCCGCGGGCTCGAGCTCTCTCGAAGCCCCCACGACGGCTCCGCCCGGGCAGTCCGCGCAGTGCGTCTCGCGCTGGGGGTTGCGGATCCCGGCGGCCGACAACGCGCCGCCGATCGCCACGAGCGCGGCGGTGATGAGCATCGCGACGCGGAAGGCGTGGACCGAGCTCGCGTCCAGGGCGGACTGCAGCGCCGGACGGTCGGCGGGGGCGTCGGCCGCCAGGGCGCGGTCCTTGGCCGTGCGCACGATGCTCGCGGGGACGTCCTGGCCCTGGATGCGGCTGTCGAGGGCGCTGGCGAACGAGGCGCTGACCACCGCGCCGATCGCGGCGACGGCGAGCAGCGAGCCGATCCGCGCCGTGGCGTTGTTGATCGCCGAGGCCATCCCGGCGTGGCGCTCGTCGACGCCGCCCAGAACGGTGGCGGTCAGCGGGGCGACGGTCATCGAGAGGCCGAAGCCGAAGACGAGGATGCCGGGCAGCCCGTCGGCGAGGTAGTCGCCGTGGCTGTCGAGGCGGGCCAGCAGGGCGATGCCGATGCCGGCGACGATCGGCCCGCCGCCCATGAACAGCCGGGGGCCGATGCGGTCGGCCAGCGCCCCGAAGCGCCGGGAGAGCAGGAACATCTCGATGGTGACCGGCACCGTCGCCAGGCCGGCCTGGACCGCGGAGTAGCCCGCGACCTGCTGGAGGAACAGGACGAGGAAGAACGGGACCGCGCCGAGGCCGCCGTAGATCGCCAGCGTCGAGGCGTTCCCGACGGCGAAGTTGCGCTCGCGAAAGAGCGTCAGGTCGAGCATCGGGTGCTCCCGGGTCCGCTCGACGACGACGAACGCGACCAGACACGCGAGGCCGCCGATCAGCGTGAGGAGGATCAGCGGGTCGGTCCACCCGCGCGTCTGCTGCTCGATCAGCGCGAAGACGGTCCCGGCGAGGCCGAGCGTGCCCAGGATCGCGCCCGGGACGTCGATGTGGCCCGGGACGGGGACGTCGTTCTCGGCGTCGACCTTGCGCACGATGAGCAGCGCCGCGACGACGGGGACGACGTTGATGGCGAAGATCCAGCGCCAGGAGATCGAGTCGACGATCACGCCACCGACCAGCGGCCCGGCGACCATCGAGATGCCCGACCACGCGGTCCACGAGCCGATCGCGGCGCCACGCTCATGGGGCGGGAACTTCGCCACGATCAGCCCGAGGGTGTTGGGCACCAGCAGCGCCCCGGCCAGCCCCTGGAGCGCGCGGGCGGCGATCAGCGTCTCGATCGTGGGCGCGGCCGCGCACAGCAGCGAGGCCACGCCGAAGCCGAGCAGCCCGACGACGAACATGCGCCGCCGGCCGTGGAGGTCGCCGAGAGAGCCGCCGATGAGCAGCAGCGCGCCGAGCGTCAGCAGGTAGGCCGAGCTGAGCCACTGCTGGCCGGCGAGGCCGCCGCCGAGATCCTCGCTGATCGCGGGGAGCGCGACGTTGACGACCGTGGAGTCGACGAACACGACGATCGACCCGAGGACTGCCGCCGCCACCGTGAGACGGGCCTGGCGAGGAGACACGATGACGACTCTATCGCGCGGGCACACGCGCCCTGGAGGCCTATCATGACGCTACGAAGATCTCAGTGGACAGCTCGTAGATATGTAGCTATCATGCATACGCAACGGTTGAAAGCCTCAACAGTTTGGACCTTCCAGTGCCTGATCTGCCCATCCCCACCACGCTCCTCCTCGTCCCGCTGGAAGACACGGTCGTCTTCCCGACCATGAACGTGACCCTGCCCGTCGACGTCGGCGACGAAGAGCGCGTGCTCCTCGTGCCCCGCCACGAGGGCAGCTTCGCCTCGGTCGGCACGATCGCCCGCGTCTCCGAGCGCATCCGCCTCCCCGGCGGTGTCCGTGGGGCGCAGCTGGAGGGCGTCGCGCGCGGCATCGCCGGCGCGGCCCACACCGACTCCCGCGGTCGCCTGCGCGTCGAGATCACCGAAGCGGTCGACGAGGTCCCCGTCGACGGCCGCACGCGGACCCTCGAGCGCGAGCTGCGCGCGGTCTACGACGAGATCCTCGAGCAGCGCGGCGACGACGGACGCGTCGCCCAGTTCCTGCGCGCCATCACCGAGCCCGGCTCCCTGGCCGACGCGTCCGGGTACTCCCCCGACCTCGACTTCAACGACCGCGTGAAGCTGCTGGAGACGATCGACGTCACCGAGCGGCTCGAGCTGGCCGTGTCGCTGCAGCGCGACCGCCTGGCCCAGCTGCAGGTCCGCCGCCGCATCCGCGAGGACGTGGAGTCCGGCGCCCAGAAGCAGCAGCGCGACTACTTCCTGCGTCAGCAGATGGAGTCGATCCGCAAGGAGCTCGGCGAGGACGACGGCTCGGTCTTCGAGGACTACCGCACGAAGATCGCCGAGGCCGGCATGCCCGAGGCCGTCCGCGAGCAGGCCGACCGCGAGCTGGCGCGCCTGGAGCGCGCGGGCGAGCAGTCGGGCGAGGCGCAGACGATCCGCACGTACCTGGACTGGCTCGTCGCCGTACCGTGGAGCGAGCGCTCCGAGGAGACGCTGGACCCGACCCACACGCGTGAGGTGCTCGACGCCGACCACGCGGGCCTGGACGACGTCAAGGACCGCATCGTCGAGTACGTCGCGGTGCGCAAGCTGCGCGAGGATCGCGGCATGGGGGTTTCGGCCTCCGACCCTCGCAAGCTCGGGTCTCCGACGACGTCCCACGCAGGAGCGATCCTGACGCTGATCGGCCCCCCGGGCACCGGCAAGACCTCGATCGGCGAGTCGATCGCCCGCGCCATGGGCCGCGAGTTCGTGCGCATGTCGCTGGGCGGCATCCGCGACGAGGCCGAGATCCGCGGCCACCGGCGGACCTACATCGGCGCGCTGCCGGGACGGCTGGTCCGTGCCCTGCGCGACGCCGGGACGATGAACCCGGTGATCCTGCTCGACGAGGTCGACAAGGTCGGCGCCGACTGGCGCGGCGACCCCAGCGCGGCCCTGCTCGAGGTCCTGGACCCGGCGCAGAACGGCACGTTCCGCGACCACTACCTCGACGTCGAGGTCGACCTCTCGCAGGTCGTGTTCATCGCCACCGCCAACAGCGCCGAGACGATCCCCGGCCCGCTGCTGGACCGCATGGAGGTCATCCGCTTCGACGGCTACACCGTGGCCGAGAAGACGGCGATCGCCCGTGACTACCTGTGGGCTCGCCAGCGCGAGCGCAACGGGCTGCGCGAGGACGAGGTCACGGTCTCCGACGAGGTGCTCGAGCTGATCGTGCGCGAGTACACCCGTGAGGCCGGCGTGCGCCAGCTCGAGCGCGAGCTCGGGACGGTGCTGCGCAAGACCGCGACGCGGATCGCGTCGGGGAAGGCGCAGGCGCCCGTGGCGGTCGACCTCGACCTGGTGCGCGACGCCCTCGGACGCCAGAAGGTGTTCCAGGAGGCGGCGATCCGCACGGCGGTGCCCGGCGTGGCCACCGGCCTCGCGGTCACCGGCGTCGGCGGCGACGTGCTGTTCGTCGAGGCGACCTCGATGGACGGCAAGGGCTCGTTGATCCTGACCGGCCAGCTCGGCGACGTGATGAAGGAGTCGGCGCGGATCGCGCTGAGCTACATCCGCGGACACGCGGTGGAGCTGGGCATCGACCCGCATGCCTTCGAGGACCGCGAGTTCCACGTCCACGTCCCGGCGGGAGCGATCCCCAAGGACGGTCCCTCGGCCGGCGTGACGATGATCACGGCGCTGACCTCGCTGCTCACCGGGCGACCGGTGCGCCACACGGTCGGCATGACCGGCGAGGTGACCCTCCAGGGCCGCGTGCTGCCGATCGGCGGGCTGAAGCAGAAGGTGCTGGCCGCCCACGCGGCGGGGCTGACCGACGTGGTCCTCCCCGAGCGCAACCGACAGGACCTCGACGACGTTCCCGCGGACGTCCGCGAGCAGATGACGTTCCACCCGGCGATGTCGATCGACGAGGTGCTCGAGGTCGCACTCGAGCCCGCGCCGGTCGCCCACCACGCCTAGCGCGGCCCCGCGCGCGACGAGCGCGCGGGTCCGGGAACCCAAGACTCCTTCGCGGGAGAGCAACACGACGGCCGGGGCACTCGCCCCGGCCGTCGCCTTTTCCAGACCCGTACCCCCTTGGGAGGGCCGCCCTACTCGAGCTCGTCGAGCAGCGCGTCGAGGTCGTAGAAGCCGGTGTAGCGGCGGCCGTCGATGGCCCAGCCCGGCGTGGCCGTGACGCCCAGCTCCAGGCCCGCGGCCTGGTCGGCGCGGATCGCCGTCAGGTGCACGTGCGTGGCCGCCGGTATCGGGTCATGCCTCGTGGTCGGCGGTGATCGACGCGATCCAGGCCTTCACGCGGGCCGGCGTCATCGCGACGACCGCACCGAGGACCACGACGGAACCCACCATGTAGGTGAACAGGCTCGCGACGGAGGCGTGGTCGGCGATCGAGTTCTCCGCAAACGCCATCGCGGCGAACGTCGCGACCGAGAAGGCAAGCGCGGTCACCAGGATCGGCTTGCGCCGGCTGGGCAGGAACTCACCCACGAACAGGCTGACGACGAACAGCACGAACGCCACAGCCTCCAGGGCGCCGAGCAGGACCCAGGCGGCGTTCAGCCCGGGGAACGAGTCGAGGAACGAGCCCTGGAAACCCTTCGCCAGACCGGCGGGCATCGTGCCGCTCTGGTCGATCAGCTTCTCCTTGGCCGCGTAATACCAGAGGAAGCCGAACATGGCGTAGACGCCGATCATGAGCAGCCAGTACGGGGCGGAGGCGATCGCGCTCAGCGCGGAGACGCGGGCGCTGGTGTGGGCACGATTGGACAGCGGTGCGGAGTGCGGATGGGTGGCCATTGTGAGCTCCTGTCAGGTGGACTTCGAGGTTGATCGCGACGCTAAGCGCCGTCGACCACCGGGACATCGGGGTCCAGCACGGCAGCGGGGCCGTAGTTCTCCGCGACGGCCTACCGCAGCCCAGTCGCAAGCGCCCCGGCCCGTTCGGGAGACCGTGTGGTCCGCACGGGCGAGCGTGGTTCCCAGCGTGGCGACGCAGACCAGGACGGCCATCGCGGCCGTGGGGCAAAGTCCGCACAAGGAGCCGTGGGCGGCGGCGCCGAGACGTCGCGGCCGACGCCGGTTAGGAGTTGCGCGCCGACGGCCACGGGATCGTCGTCGGACAGCCCGGCGAGCAGGCCGGCCCCAGGGCTCCACCGGCGTCTGAATCCCCGTAGACTCGGCCCAGCTTCACCTCACCATGCTCGACGAACCCCGACTCCGGCGCATCCTCAAGATCGGAACGGCGGTCGTCTCCGAGCTCGACCACGAAGCCGTCCTGCGAGCGGTGCTCGAGGAGGCCCGGGAGCTGACCGGCGCCCGCTACGCCGCCCTCGGCGTCCTGGATGCCGAGGACCACGAGCTGGAGCGCTTCATCACCTCGGGCGCCTCGCCCGAGATGCGCCAGGCGATCGGCGATCTCCCGCGCGGCCGCGGCGTGCTCGGCGTGCTCATCACCCACCCCGTGCCGCTGCGCCTGGACGACGTCGGCGACCATCCGCGGTCGTTCGGCTTCCCGGTCGGCCACCCGCCGATGCGCTCGTTCCTCGGCGTCCCCGTCATCATCCGCGGTCAGCCGTGGGGCAACCTGTACCTGACCGACAAGGACGGCGGCCAGGCATTCGACGACAGCGACGAAGAGGCGATCGTGCTGTTGGCCGCCTGGGCCGCGATCGCGATCGACAACGCGCGGGCCTACCAACGCGAGCAGGAGCGTCGCATCGAGCTGGAGCAGGCCGTTCAGGGCCTGGAGGCGACGACGGCGATCGCGCGGGCCCTCGGCGGGGAAACCGATCTGGACCGGATCCTCGAGCTCATCGCCAAGCGCGCCCGCGCGTTGATCGACGCTCGCAGCGTCCTCATCCTCCTGCGTGATGGCGACGAACTCGTGGTCCGCTCCATGGCCGGCGCACTGCCTGGGGCGATCACCGGCATGCGTCTACCCGTCGACGGCTCGTTCGGCGGCGAGGTCCTGCGCTCGGGCCGACCCGAGCGCTCCTCCGACGTCGGTGCCCGGCTGCGCTTCGGCCTGGCCCGTCGGATCGACGCGCGTGCCGCGCTGTTCGTCCCGCTGGTCTTCCACGGCCGGGCGCTTGGGGTGCTGGAGGTGTTCGACCGCCACGACGACGAGGACTTCAGCGAGGCCGACGAGCGGCTGCTGCTCGGCTTCGCTGCCAGCGCGGCGACGGCGGTGGCCACCGCGCAGTCCGCCGCGCACAAGGCGCTGCGCCGGTCTCTGCAGTCCTCCGAGCGCGAGCGTCAGCGCTGGGCGCGCGAGCTGCACGACGAGACCCTCCAGCAACTCGCCGGGCTCAAGCTGCTGCTCGCCTTGGCCCGTCGCGACGGCCAGATCGATCGGGCGATGGCGGCGATGACGACGGCGATCGCCCAGCTCGACATGTCCATCGGCGACCTGCGCCGGCTGATCACCGACCTGCGCCCCGCCGCACTGGACGACCTCGGCCTCGAGCCCGCACTCGAGGGCCTGGTCGAACGAGCCGCCCACACCGCGGGGCTGCAGATCACGCTCGACGTCACCCTCTCTGGGACACGGCCTCCCGCGGAGGTCGAGGATGCTGCGTATCGCATCGTCCAGGAGGCCCTGACCAACGTCATGAAGCACGCCGCTGCGAGCCGCGTCGACATCGAGGTCCGCGAGGCCGAGGGGCTGCTCGAGCTCTCGGTGACCGACGACGGAACCGGATTCGCTCCTGGCCGCGCCAGCGACGGGTTCGGGCTCTTGGGCATCCGCGAGCGGGTCGAGCTGCTCGCCGGGCAGCTGGAGCTGAAGCCCGCCGAGCGCGGAGGCACGGTCATCCGCGTGCAGCTTCCAACCGCTGCAACCAACGCGTTGGACCTCACCGGCTAGCTGTCTGCCGGGAGATCACCCGCAACTGCGCCTGGCGCGGCGCGACTCGAGCCCGCCGTCGAACCCGACGGCAACCTCGTGCAGTCCGGCCGCAGCCGAGCGGGCGCGAGAACATGCGAACGACTGTACGGGCCGGATCCGGCAACGACATGCATGGCACCCCGCGCGGCGGCTGGTGGCTTCTACGGATCGCGGATCGGGCCGCCCCGCCGCGCTATATATGGTCCGCTCATGGAGCAGACCCGAATCGTCCTGGCCGACGACCATGCGGTGGTGCGCAGCGGGCTGCGCCTCGTCCTGGAGGGCGAGACGGGCTTCGAGGTCGTCGCCGAGGCCGGCACGGT
>JAOPZL010000403.1 GCA_025964175.1 Solirubrobacterales bacterium | reverse complement strand
GGCTCCGCCGGCGGCACGGCTCGGGCCGGACACCCGGCGCGGACCGCGTGGGGTCGCGCCACGACGAACCGTGCGCTGGTGGCCGGCGGCCGCGGCCGTGGCCGGAGGCGGGGTCATGCTCGCTCCTCCTCGCGCAGCTTGCGAGCCCCGCGTAGGCGCGCCGATGCGGCACGCGGGTTGTCGGCGATCTCCTCGGCGCCCGGCTGGATGGACCGGCGCGAGAGCAGGCCGGCCTCCGCGGTCTGGCCACAGGCGCAGATCGGGAGGTCCGGAGGGCAGATGCAGCCACGCGCACGCTCGGCCAGGAAGCGCTTCACGCGCCGATCTTCGAGTGAGTGGAAGGAGATCCCTGCAAAACGGCCATTTTCGGCGAGCACGGCCCAGGCGGCGGGCAGCGCACGGTCGATCTGCTCGAGCTCGCCGTTGACCGCGATGCGGATGGCCTGGAAGGAGCGCTTGGCGGGGTGCCCGCCGGAGAAGCGCGCCGGGGCGGGAACCGCGTTGCGGATCACCTCGACGAGCTCGTGGGTCGTCTCCAGCGGGGCCTTGTCGCGGGCGCGGACGATCGCTCGGGAGATCGGGCCGGAGTAGCGCTCCTCGCCGAACTCGCGCAGGATGCGCGCGATGCGACGGGCGTCCCAGGTGTTGACGATCTCGCGGGCGTCGAGCTCCTGGCCCTGGTCCATGCGCATGTCCAGCGGCGCGTCGTAGGAGTAGGAGAAGCCGCGCTCCCAGGTGTCGACCTGCATCGAGCTGATGCCGAGGTCCAGGAGCACGCCGTCGACCCGGACGCCCTCGTGCACGAGCTGCTCGAGCGCGGTGGCGAAGTCGTCGCGGATGAAGCGGGTGTGGCAGGCGACCTCGGCCGACAGCTCGTCGAAGCGCCCCTGGGCGGTCGGATCGCGGTCGATGGCGATCAGCGTGCCGGTGGTGCCGAGCTGCGCGGCGATGCGGCGTGAGTGGCCGCCGGCACCGAACGTGGCGTCGATCATCGTCTCCCCCGCGCGCGGCGCGAGGAGGGTGAGCACCTCATCGGCCAGGACGGGGACGTGCGGAGCGGTCATCTCAACCAGCATCGCCAAGGCGCGAGGTGATGTCGGCCACGGATTGCGTGAGCTGCGTGTTGTAAGTCTGCCAGGCAGCGCGATCCCAGATCTCGAGGCAGCGGCCGGCGCCGGTGACGACGACTTCCTTGCCGAGCTCGGCGTGCTCGAGGAGGAAGGACGGGACCATGACGCGGCCGGCGGCGTCGAGCTCGGTGTCGTGGGAGTTGGCCGAGAAGAAGCGCTCGAGCTGCTCCGCCTCGGGCGACATGGGATGGAAGCGCTCGAGTGCGGCCTGCATGTACGCGTCGTAGTCATCGGGCCGCCACATCGCGACGCAGCCGGCGACCCGCTTGGCCAAGACGACCCCATCGCTGAGCGACGCGCGGAAGCGCGCGGGAACCGTGAGACGGTTCTTCGCGTCGAGCGAGTAGTCGAAGGTGCCGCGGAAGGCCAAGGATCGAGCCGGTCATCAGAGGAGGGAGGAATTCCGGGCCGGGATGGAGAGGTGGGAGGAGCCTCTCCATCCCGGTCCGCTGTCGAGCGTTCTATCCCACTTCCCTCCACAACGCAACCCAAATTGCCCACCGTCCCCCACCCAACCCTCCCGGACGTCCCACCACGGACACCGAACCCGCATGGATGCAGGCGATTGCGCGGTGGGGCGTCGTGGGTGAAATCCGTCCGCCAAACCGCAAGACTGGGTGCAGCAGAGGGGCGTGCACGCCGACTTGCAGTCCTGGCGGCTATTCCGTCCGGGGCGTGCGCTTTAGGATGCTGGCGCTTCATGCGTGCGGCTCCGCTGGTCCGCGCGCCTTACGCCCGACCCAGGAGGCAGTCCCGCATGTCCACTCCCGCCCTCGCCCATACGAGACGCCGGCTCGCGCTGAGCGCCTGCGCCGGCGCGCTCGCTCTCGGCCTCGCTGCCTGCGGTGGCGGTGGCGACAAGGACCCCGATCCCGCCCAAGCGGTGCCGGCGAGCGTCCCCGTCTACGCGCAGGTCACCGTCCGCCCGGACGGCGACCTCAGGCAGAACGTCGAGAACGTCTCCAAGCGCCTGTTCGGCAGCTCGGACGTCGCCGCGCTGATCGACAAGGAGCTCAAGAGCTCGGGTGACGACAGCAGCCTCGCCGGCCGGTCGTCCGACTGGGTCGGCTCGCGTGCGGGGATCTTCGTCAGCGGCGTCTCCTCCTCCAGCGCCGACGTCGCCGTCGTCCTGGGCATCAGCGACAAGGGCAAGGCGCAGGAGAGCCTCGACGCCAGCGCCAAGGGCGAGACGAAGAAGAGCTACAAGGACGTCGACTACTACGTCGACAAGAACGACACCACCACCGTGTCGGGCATCGTCGGCGACTACGCGGTCGTCGGCACGGAGCGTGGCCTGAAGATCGTGGTCGACACGGTCAAGGGCGACAGCGTCGCCAAGATCGCCGACTCCAAGAAGTACACGGACGCGCTCGGCGCGGTCGGCGACAGCCCGGACACGCTGGCCACCGCGTACGCCGACCCCCAGGGCCTGATCTCCGCCCTGGCCCGGTCCGGCGGCGTCCCGTCATCGGCTCTGGCCAGCGCCCGGCAGGCGGTCGCGCAGGCCGGTTCGGGTTGGGCGGCCAAGTTCAACGTGACCAACAACGCGCTGACGATCGACTTCGCCGCGACCGGCGTCAAGCAGCGCAGCGGCGCGGCCGCCTCTGTCGGAGCCGCGACCAAGGCCCTTGAGGGCCTGCCGGGCACGGCCTGGCTGGGCATCGGCACCGGAACGCTCGGTGAGCAGCTGCGCAGCGCGATCCAGCAGGGGCTGCAGGCCGCGACAATGGCCGGCCAGGATGTCCAGAGCCAGCTCGACGCGATCCAGCAGCAGCTCGGCATCAACATCGACGACGACCTCCTGAGCTGGATGGGCGACGCCGGGATCTTCGCCCAGGGCACCTCCATCACCTCCATCGGGGGTGCGCTGGTCGTGCAGACGACCAACCCGGCGAAGACGAAGACCGCGATCACCAAGATCACGAAGCTGCTCGGCCAGGTCGCGCCGGAGCTCAAGGTCAGCGCGGCCCGCGGTGTCCAGGGCGCCGACAGCGGCATCCAGATCGCGGACCCGAACCTCCCGTTCCCGATCCTCGCGGTCGTCGGCGGGGACCGGTTCGTGGTCGGCATCGGCAAGCCCGCGGTCGAGGCGGGGCTCTCGCCCTCCACGACGCTGGCCGACAGTGCCGGCTACAAGCAGGCGGCGAACGCGCTGCAGGGCGTCGACCCGACGTTCTACCTCGACTTCCCGCCGGTGGTGACGCTGCTGCGCGCGCTCGGACTGGACAGCGATCCCACGGCCGCCGGGACCCTCACCGCGCTGTCGAAGCTCGGCAGCGTCTCGGCCGGGACGAAGACGAGCGGCACCACGGTCCACACCAAGATCGTGCTGACCCTGCCGGAGTGAGCCGACGGCGGCGGGGGCGGGCTCCGGTCCGCCCTCGCCGCTGCTCACGCCACGCCCATTCCACGCAGGACCGCCGCGCCGACGAGCAGCATCACGGCGGGGACGAGCAGGAGGGCGACGGCGAGCTGGATCTTCGGTGCGGCGCGGGCGGCGTGCTCGGCCAGAGCGCGGGCGTGCTCGGCGCGGGCGTCGAGGGCGATGGCCGCCAGGGCGGGCCCGAGCGGTGCACCGTGGCGGGCGCTGCGCCGCATC
>JAOPZL010000223.1 GCA_025964175.1 Solirubrobacterales bacterium | reverse complement strand
AGAGCCCGCGCAGGATGTCGGGGTGCTGGACGATCTGGTTCAGGCCGCCGAGCGCGATCACGGTGAACCAGACGACCATCACCGGGCCGAACAGGCGCCCGACGGTGTTCGTGCCGAAGCGCTGGATGGCGAACAGCAGCGTCAGCACCGCGATCGTGATGGGCACGACGAGGTTCTTCAGCGACGGTGCGGCGACCTCCAGCCCCTCGACCTCGGACATCACCGAGATCGCCGGCGTGATCATGCCGTCGCCGTAGAAGAGCGAGACGCCGAACAGGCCGAGCGCGATCAGCGCCTTCTTGGCCGCCCTGCTCTTGAGCACGGCCCCCTGGACGAGCGCGATGAGGGCCATGATCCCGCCCTCGCCGTCGTTGTCGGCGCGCATGATGAAGGTCACGAACTTGACCGAGACGATCGCCGTGATCGACCAGAAGACGAGCGAGATGACGCCCAGCACGTCGGCCTCGTTCGGCTTGACCGCGTGATGGTCGGCGGAGAAGACCGTCTGCAGCGCGTAGAGCGGGCTCGTCCCGATGTCGCCGAACACGACGCCGAGCGCGCCCAGGGTGAGCGCGGCCATGCCGGCCCGACGATGATGGTGCGAGGCGGGCGACGTCGACATGCGGGGGCAACCCAAGCAGATCGGCGCACCGGCCTGGGGCTCAGCCCGGCGCGGCCTCCACGAGCGATCGGAAGAAGTCGACGTCGGCGGGCTGCAGCTGGCAGATCTCCAGCCAGTGCCCGAACTGGGCGCTGGTGTCGACGTAGCCGGCGCGGACGCGGTCGGGGATCAGCACGGTCAGGTCGAAGCGCAGGCCGCTGCGGGCCAGGACGGCCGCGACGGCCTCCCACGCCTCGTCGCCCAGCGGGACCTGCGTGGCCAGGTGGTGCAGTCGCAGGCCCGGCCCGCCGTCGGGCGGCAGGTAGCGCCGGTAGAAGTCGACCTCGCCCGAGACGGGCTCGATGATCTCGGCGATCAGCCCGCCGCGCCCGGCCATGGCGATCCGCGCCGTCCACGGGACGACGTTCCCGTCGGCATCGAGCACGGTCGCGGTGTCGGTCGGGACCTCGACGCAGTGCTCGAAGCCGAGCTCGTCGCGCGCGAGGGCCATCGCGGCGTCCAGGTCGTTGGCCACGTAGCCGACCTGCCACACGCCGGAGAACAGGTCGGCGATCTCGGCGACGACCGGCGGCGCGTCGAACGTCGGGGGGCCGCTCATGCGACCATCTCCCGGCGTGCGCCGCGCAGCTGCCCGCTGACGTTGGCGTCGAGGTGGTCGGCCAATCGCGTGGCCAGCGCCATGATCGTCAGCGAGGGGTTGACCGACAGCGTGCGCGGGAACAGCGAGCTGTCGCCGACGTAGAGGCGGTCGACCTCGTGCGACTGCCCGTTGCCGTCGACGACCGACCGGCTCGGGTCGGCGCCCATCGCGCAGGTGCCCTGGGTGTGCGTCGAGGCCGGCGACGACCACAGGACCCGCTTGGCTCCGGCCGCCTCCAGCACCCGGCGGGAGAAGGCGGTCGCGGCGTCGGCGCGCGCCAGCTCGTCGGGTTGGAAGTCGGACTCGTAGCGCGCGCTCCCGTCCTCCTGCGTGATCACCCGCCCGTTGTTGTCGTCGGTGGCCATGTTCAGCAGCCCGACCCAGTGGCGGTACTGGCGCGTCGCGTCGACGAGCGGCTGCCCCCACATCGGGCCCGACTCGTCGCACAGCGCGATGGCGAAGCCGATCGGGTCCTGCACCGTGACCGCCTCGATGACGAAGCCGCCCTGGTCGATGGTCGCGTGGTCCAGGCAGTGCGAGGTGATCGGGGCGACCATGTGCGCGTCCTGGGGCTCGTCGAAGAGCCCGAAGACGAAGTGCGCGGGATGGAAGCCGAGGTTGCGCCCCACGCGGTCGTTGGTCACGCCCGACCGCGCCAGCAGGTGCGGGGACCCGAGGCTGCCGCAGGCCACGACGACGGCATCGGCGCCGATCGTCTCGAGCTCGCCGCCCGCGGTCTCGATCTCGACGCCGGTCGCCTCGCCGCCTTCGATCACGACGCGCCGCACCGTGGTGTCGGCGCGCAGCGCGAGCGTGCCGCGCATCCACTCGCGGTGGATGTAGGTGTTGAGCGTCGACTTGCCCGCGTTGGTCGGGCAGCCCTGCAGGCACGACCCGCACTGCATGCAGTTCTCGTCGGTGTAGGCGTGCACGGGATGCAGGCTGGCGCCGATCGCCTCGAAGCCGCCCTTCACCGTCCGCACGCAGCCCCGCCAGTCCCAGTCGTTGCGCTCGCGCACGCCCAGGTAGCGCTCGACGCGGTCGTAGTAGGGCGCGAGGTCGTCGACGCCGAACGGCTCGCCGCGCTCGTTGACCAGGCCCGTGGCGTCGTACCAGCGGTCGAGCTCGGGTTGGCTGGCGCGCAGCGCCACCTTGGTGTTGATCGTCGTCGTGCCGCCCACGCAGCGGCCCGTGACCATGGGGATCGGCGCGCCCTCGCCGCTGCGGGGGAAGGCGAAGCGCATCGGCCACCACAGCTGGGCCATCGCGCGCGACTCCCAGCGCTCGAACTCGGCGGCGGTGTGGTGGCCGCCGGCCTCCAGCAGCAGGACGGAGCGCCCGCGCGCGGCGAGCTCGCCGGCGATGACCCCGCCGCCCGCGCCCGAGCCGACGACGACGACCTCGAAGTGCTCGCTGCTCATCGTGTGCCCGCTTCCGTTGCCGTGTCCGGTCCCAGCAGGTAGGACCAGTCCTTCTTGACCCGCGCGGCCAGCGGCGACGCGTCGAAGCCGATCTCCGCGTAGGCGCCCGGGCCGGGGGCGCCGGGCGCCACGAAGTCGCTGTAGAACGCCTCGATGGCCAGCGCGCGCACGAGCTGGAACCCGGGCGTCATGGCGTGCGGCGCGAGCGCGTCGGCCCCACCGGGGGCCGCCTGCGCCAGGCCGGCGATCGCCTCCAGCGTCATGGCGCGCGACGGCGCGTCCATCGCGTCGATCACCGCCTCCACGTAGGCCACGGGCCGCACGCGTGCGGAGCCCGGGACGATCGCCTCGCACAGCAGTTGGAGGGTTCGCGTCGTCGTCTCGTCCATGGGCGCGACCGTACGCGGCGCGTGCGCGCCGAGCAGGCCATAGCGCGCATGAATGGTTGACCGTCCGCGCGCGGACGCGGGCGATGGGCCTAGCGCGAGACCGGGAACCCGAGGTCCACGCCGCGGTGCGCCGGGTCGGCCCAGCGGCGCGTGACGACCTTGCCGCGCGTGTAGAACTGGATGCCCTCGTTGCCGTGGACGTGCAGGTCGCCGAACAGCGACGCCTTCCAGCCGCCGAACGAGTGGTAGGCCATCGGCACCGGGATCGGCACGTTGATGCCGACCATGCCCGCGGTCACGTCGTGCTCGAAGGCACGCGCCGCACCGCCGTCGTTGGTGAAGATCGCCGCCCCGTTGCCGTATGGGTTGGCGTTGACGAGCGCGAGCGCCTCGGGGTAGCTGTCGGCGCGCACGACGACGAGCACCGGTCCGAAGATCTCCTCGTCGTAGACCGTCATGCCCGGGGTGACGCGGTCCAGCAGCGTCGGCCCGAGGAAGTGGCCGCCCTCGGGGCGGGCGGGACCGGGTCCGAGGTCGCGGCCGTCGGCCAGGACGACCGCGCCCTCCGCGGCGCCCGCGTCGACGTAGGAGGCGACGCGCGCCCGGTGGCGCTCGCTGACCAGCGGGCCCATCTCCGACTCGGGATCGGTTCCGTCGCCGACCTTCAGCGCGGCGATCCGCTCCTGGATCTTGTCCAGCAGCGGGCCCGCGGCGTCGCCGACGGTGACGGCGACCGAGACGGCCATGCAGCGCTGGCCGGCCGAGCCGTAGCCGGCGGAGACGAGGCTGTCGGCGGCAAGCTCCATGTCGGCGTCGGGCAGCACCACGGCGTGGTTCTTCGCGCCGCCGAGCGCCTGCACCCGCTTGCCGTGCGCGGTGCCGCGCTCGTAGACGTAGCGGGCGATCGGAGTCGACCCCACGAACGAGACGGCGGCGATCCCGGGGTGCTCGAGGATCGCGTCGACGGACTCCTTGTCGCCGTGGACGACGTTGAAGACGCCGGCCGGCAGCCCGGCCCGCTCCCACAGCTGCGCCGCCAGCAGCGACGGCGACGGGTCCTGCTCGGACGGCTTGAGGACGAAGGCGTTGCCGCAGGCGATGGCCAGCGGGTACATCCACATCGGGACCATCGACGGGAAGTTGAACGGCGTGATGCCGGCGACCACGCCCAGCGGCTGGCGGATCGAGTAGGAGTCGACGCCGCGCGAGACCTGCGCGGTCATGTCGCCCTTGAGCAGCTCCCCGATCCCGCACGCGAACTCGACGATCTCCAGCCCGCGCTGGACCTCGCCCAGCGCGTCGGAGAAGACCTTGCCGTGCTCGCGGACGATCAGCGCGGCGAACTGCTCGCGGTGGGCGTGGACGAGCTCGCGGAAGGCGAACAGCACCTTGGAGCGCTGGCTGATGGAGGACTCCCGCCAGTCCGCGGCGGCGGCGGTCGCGGCCTTGACCGCCTGGTCGACGAGGGCCGTCGAGGCGAGCGGGACGCGGGCGACGACCTCGCCCGTGGCCGACTCGGTCACCTCCGAGAAGCGCCCGTCCTCGTCACCCGGATGGGCGCGGCCGGCGATCCAGTGCTCGAGGGTGGCGGTCTGCGTCGGGGTGCTCATGGGGACATGGAACCACGGCGCGGTGCCGCGCGGTGGATGCGGTCCGTGTGGGGCTGGCCCGCGCGGTTGGACACAGTGCGCGCCGACCCCGCGCACATACGGCAATGCCGTGGCGAAAGTACGGCAGTGCAGCGGATGGCGGGGCGGTCGAGCGCACGTACGGTCCTGGAGGAAGACCAACCACCCATCGTCAGGAGCGACGACATGAAGACCTTCCTCATCGAGCGCGAGATCCCCGGAGCGGGCCAGCTGACCGACGAGGAGCTGCGCGGCATCACCGCCACGTCCAACGCCGCCATCGACTCGCTCGGCCAGCCGTACGAGTGGCTGCACAGCTACGCGGCCGGCGACAAGGTGTACTGCGTGCACCGCGCCCAGAGCGCCGACGTCGTCCGCGAGCACGCGCGCATCGGCGGCTTCCCGGTCAACAGCGTCACGGAGGTCGCGTCGGTGTTCGACAGCACGGGCCCGAGGGGCCTGCCGAGCTGACCGGTGGCGGGCCCCGCGCCGGGCGTAGACTCGGCCGATGGGGTACGCGGTCCTGATCGAGCGCGATGAGGAACGCGCGTGGCTCGAGACGGCGCTGGAGCAGGCACGCGCGGGCCGCGGCTCGCTCGTGCTGCTCGCCGGCGAGGCCGGCATCGGCAAGACGCGCTTCGCCGAGGAGGTCGCCTCCTGCGGTGACGCGGTGCTGCTGCACGGCATCCCCGGCCCGGGGGCGCCGGCCTACGGGGCCGTCGTCTCCGCGCTGCGCGAGTTCCTGCGCATGGACCCCGACGGGCTGCGCGGCTGCGGGACGATGCTCGGGCACCTGGCGCTGCTGCTGCCCGAGCTCGGCGCCGGCACCGCCCACAGCGATCGCGCGACGCTCCTGGAGGCGATGGTCTGCGCCCTGGACGAGGTCGCCCGGCGGGGCCCCGCGGTCGTCCTGCTCGACGACCTGCAGTGGTCCGACGACGCGACGCTCGAGCTCCTCGCCGTGCTCACCGGCCCGCTGCGCGAGCTCCCGATGCTCGTGCTCGGCGCGTACCGCTCCGACGAGATCCCGCGCGCGCACCCGCTGCGGCGGCTGCGCGACGACCTGCGCCGCGGCGACGCGCTGCACGAGCTGACGCTGGCGCCGCTGTCGCCGGACGGCACCGCGCGGCTGAGCCGCGACGTGCTCGGCACCGCGCCGTCCCCGCGGCTGGCCCGCGCGCTGCACGACCGCACGGGCGGCGTCCCGTTCTTCGTCCAGGAGCTGGCGTGCGCGCTGGACGCATCGGGCCGCCTGCGACCCGGCGTGGACGGCCTGGAGCTGGCGCCGGACGCCGAGGTGCCGCTCCCGCAGACGGTGCGTGACGCCGTCCTGCTGCGCACCGCCGGGCTCTCCGCCGGCGCGCGCGCGACCGCGGAGGCCGCGGCGGTGGCGGGCATCCGCTTCGACCTCGCCCTGCTGTCGGAGCTCGGCTGGGCCGGCGGCCTGGACGAGCTGCTGGCCGGCGGGCTCATCGTGGAGCTGGAGCTCGAGCCCGGGCACGCGGGCTTCCGCCACCCGCTCGCGCGCGACGCCATCTACGAGGACGTGCCGTGGCTGCGCCGGCGCGCCCTGCATCGGGAGCTGGCGTCCGCGCTGGCGGCGCGCGGCGGCGGACAGGCCGAGGTCGCCGCCCACTGGCTCGCGGCCCGCGACACGTCGCACGCGCTCGTCGCGCTCATCGCCGCCGTCAACCTGCGCGGCATCGAGGAGTCCGTGAAGATCAACGTCGTCCTGACGCTGATCGAGTTCGGCGGCCTGGTCCTCATCATCGTGATCGGCCTCGGCGCCCTGATCGACGGCGTCGGCGACATCGGCAACGCGTTCTCGACCTCCG
>JAOPZL010000432.1 GCA_025964175.1 Solirubrobacterales bacterium | reverse complement strand
CGGGCCTACCGCGCGATGACCGGCGGCGACGGCGGGCGCCTCCACCGCGTGCGCTCCGCGCTGCTGGGCGCCGGGTTCCCGCTCGCGGTCGGTGTCGTCAACCGCGCCGGCCTGGGCCCGGTGCGCTCCGACCTCTCGGGCGCGGCGCTGCGCACCGGGATGCTGCGCGCGATGAACGAGGTCGTCACGCGCCTGGGCGTGGAGGCGCCGCACGTCCTCTTCGGCCACTCCCACCGCGCGGGACCCTACGAGGGCGACGACCGCGCCGAGTGGGGCCGGCTGATGAACACCGGCTCGTGGGTCTCCGGCCACGGGCCGTCGGAGCCCGGGGCGTTCAACCCGTACGCACCGGGCAACGGGATCCTGGTCGACGACGCGGGCGGGGCGCCCGTCCTGCGGCGCCTGCTGGGCTAGCTAGCCGCGCGGGTCGTCGTCGGTCTCGGCGATCACGTCGAGCGCGTCGTCGGTGACGACGTCCTCGGGATCGACGAGCCCGGCCGTGAAGCAGACCGCGTGGCAGGTCACGCCGTCGCCGACGCGCAGGTCGAGCACGCCCTCGGTGTGGCGATCGTGCAGCACGAGCGGGTAGGCCCCCGCGTGGTCGACGACGATCGCCTCGTCGTTGGCGCTGACCTCGCCGTCGCCCTCGAGCACGGCCCACACGCCGCCCGCCTCGTACGGGCCCGACCACGAGCCCGGCTGGTCCTGTGACGGGACGACGAGCAGGGCGCCCGGGTCGTCCTCGAGGTGCACGGGCGGGACGGCGGTGACGTCGATGCCGAGCAGCTCGCCGATCGCCTGCTCGGTCTCGGCGTAGCCGCCCTCGCCGAAGTGGACCTCGTAGAGCATGCCCTCCTGGTCCCACAGGTAACGCGCGGGCCAGCCCTCGTTGCCGTAGAGCTGCCACAGCTGCATCGCCGTGTCGATCAGCACCGGGTGCTCGATGCCCAGACGCGCCACGGCCTCGCGGACCGCGTCCTCGTCGCGCGACGGGGCGAACCCGGGGCAGTGGACGGAGATGACGCGCAGCCCGGCCTCGGCGTAGCGCTCGTGCCACGCCTTGATGTACGGCAGGGTGCGCAGCGAGTTCACGCGGCAGTAGTCCCAGAACTCGATGAGCACGGGGCGGCCGCGCTGCTTGTCCATCCGCAGCGTGGCGACGTTGACCCACGGCGCCTTGACCGGGAACGGAGGTGCGGCGATGTCGGCGACGGGTGGGCGCAAGACCCATCTGACGGTAGCGGCCGCCGACGCTTGTCCCTTGCCGTCGGGCGCCGTATAAGGAACACTGCCGCCTCTACTACCCGTTCTCTTGGAGGAGAGGGATTTGCGAAAGCTCAAGCTTCTCGTGGTGGCCTCGGTCGCGGTTCTCGCGTTCACCGCCGTCGCGTATGCAGCACAGGTCAACACGTACACGGTCACCGGGAAGACCTCCCCGGCCAAGCCGGGCGCGAAGAAGAACCCGGTGGCGATCGGCCTGGACTTCAACTACTCGATCGGTGAGCAGGCCGGCCTGCGCCCGTCGCCCGTCCAGCGCTACACCATCGGCTTCTACGGGATGCAGTCCAACGGCGGGCTCTTCCCGAAGTGCACCGCGGCCGCGATCAACGGCAAGCAGAGCGACTCCGCATGCCCCAAGGGCTCCGCGGTGGGCAGCGGCTACATCATCAACTCGGCCGGCAGCACCGCCGACCCGACCGACAAGTCGGTCTCCTGCAACCTGAACCTGACGATCTACAACTCCGGTCAGGGCAAGGCGGCGATCTTCCTCCAGGGTGGCCCGACCGTGACGGTCCAGGGCAAGCCGTGCGTCATCTCGATCAACCAGGCCATCGACGCGAAGTACGTCAGCGCGTTCGGCGGCAAGGGCCAGGCGCTGCAGTTCGACGTGCCGGCGAACCTGCTGCACCCGATCCCGGGCCTGGACAACGCGGTCGTCCAGGTGCAGTCGACGATCAAGAAGCTGACCGTCAAGTCCAAGGGCAAGTCCCGCGGCTACTACGAGTCCATCGCCTGCAAGGGCGGCAAGCGGCCGATCTCGGTCGACTTCCTGTCCGAGGCCGGTCAGACGACCACCTCGTCGTACAGCGCCGGCTGCTGATCGAACGTTCAGTTCACTAGGGTGAGCGATCTCACACGCGGGGCGGTCCGATTGGGCCGCCCCGTGTGTTGTGAGGTTCGGGAGGCACTCGCAAGAGGGGATCTCCCGCGTCAGTCCCGACATCCGGAGGTCTTCACCTTGCGCAAGCTCGCAGCTCTTTCCGCCGTTCTCCTCGGTCTCTTCGCGATGGCGGCCGTCGCCGTCGCCCAGTCGACGACCTACACCGTCACCGCCTCCACCTCGCCGGCCAAGGCCGGCTCCAAGGCCAAGCCCGTCACCGAGGGCGTCAAGTTCGCCGTGACCGCTCCGTCCGGCACCCGTCCCTCGACCTCGAAGACCTTCAAGGTCTCCTTCGGCGGCATGAAGGCCAACGGCAAGGCGTTCCCGGTCTGCAAGACCTCCACGATCAACGCCAAGCAGACCCCGAAGGCGTGCCCCGCCGCCTCCAAGGTCGGCACCGGCACGATCAACACGCTCTCGGGCGCCGCCGACAACCCGACCGACACCTCGGTTCCGTGCAACCTGAACCTGACGATCTACAACGCGGGCGCCAACAAGGCCGCGCTGTGGCTCAACGGCGGCCCGACCGTCGCGGGTGCTCCGTGCCCGATCACGATCGCCCAGGCCATCGACGCGAAGTTCGTCAAGTCCGGCAACGGCACGGCGCTGCAGTTCGACATCCCGTCGAACCTGCGTCACCCGGTCCCCGGCCTGAACAACGGGATCTCGCAGATCAAGGCGTCGATCCTGAAGAAGACCTCCAAGGGCAAGGGCTACTTCGTCTCCACCTCGTGCAAGGGCAGCCGCCCGGTCACGCTGACGCTGACCAGCGAGGACGGCGCGAGCTCGACCTCGGTCGGCAAGGCCGCCTGTTGAGCACCAGCTCACGCTGAAGCCGTCGCCGTTCATCGAGGCGGGCCTCCGGGCCCGCCTCGATTCGTATGCTGGGGGGCGATGACCCTCCGGGCCGCCGCCCTGCTGGCTCTCGCCGCCTTCGGCGTGCACGAGCTGCGCTACCTGATCGTCCCCGACGGCCACGCCGACGCCGGACACGGGTACCTGTCCGCCGCGCCGGTCCTGCTGGCGCTCGGGCTCGCGCTCGCCGCCGGGCGGACGCTGGCGCTCCTGGCGCGCGGCCGCGTCGCCGGCCGCGGGCTCT
>JAOPZL010000300.1 GCA_025964175.1 Solirubrobacterales bacterium | reverse complement strand
GGCGACGCGGCGGTCCAGGAACGGGAGGCGGACCTCGCGCGAGTGGGCCATCGAGTTGCGGTCGCCGTAGCGCAGCAGGTGAGGCAGGGAGACGAAGAAGGACTCGCGCAGGAGCTCGTCGCGCAGCGGGTCGCGGCGGCGGTCCCAGTCGGGCTCCTCGGGGGTGGCCCGCGCTCCCGTCGCCACCGCGTCGGCCGTCGCATAGGGCGACCCGTACCGTGCGCGCATCCGCCGGGCGAGCGCCTCGGGCATCAGGTCGCGCCCCAGCGCCAGGCGCAGCGGCCCGCGGGTCTGCGGATCGCGGGCGTAGGCGCGGGCCATCGCGCGCGGGCCGAGCGAGCGCAGCGCGTACCCGCGGGTGAGGATGTAGCCGGCCAGCAGCTCGTCGGCGCCCTGGCCGTCGAGGAGGACGGTCACCCCGGCCTCCTTGGCCGCCGCGAAGACCGACCACTGCGCGTACTGGTTGAGCTTGAGCACCGGCTCCTGCTGGGCGGCGACGAACGCGGTCAGGTCCGCGCTCAGGCTCTCGAGGGTCGGCTCAATCGGGTGGTGCTCCACGACCCCGGCGGCGGTGGCGACCAGCTCCGCGTAGCGCCACTCGTCGCGCGCGTAGCCGGGGAAGCGGGCGGTGAAGGCGTGGCGGCGGTGGTCGCCGGCCATGTGGGCGGAGAGGGTGACGATCGCGCTGGAGTCGACGCCGCCGCTGAGCGAGGTGCCGACCGGCACGTCGGAGCGCAGCCGCAGCCGGATGGAGTCCAGCAGGAGCTCGCGCAGCTCGGTCACCGCGTCGCCGTACTCGCCGGGGACCGCGACGGGCTGCGGCGCCCAGTAGCGGCGGACGCTGACGCGGCCGTCCTGCCAGCGCAGCACGTGGCCGCCGGGGAGCTTGTCGATGCGGGCGAAGAAGGAGCGGTCGACCGGGGGCATCGTGCCGTGGGCGACGAAGGCGGCGACCGCGCGCTCGTCGGGCGCGGCGGCGGACGGGACGGCCTCCAGCAGCGCCTGCACGTCGGAGGCGAACGCGAGGCGATCGCCGTCGCGCACGTAGAGCAGCGGCTTCTCGCCGAACGGGTCGACGGCGAGGGTCAGCGAGCGGTCGCGCTCGTCCCAGACGGCGAACGCCGCCATCGCGTTGATGCGGTCCAGCGCGCGCTCGCCCCACTCCTGCCAGGCGTGCAGCAGGACCTCGGTGTCGGACTCGGTCACGAACACGTGTCCGAGCTGCTCGAGCTCGGCGCGGCGCTCGCGGTAGTCGTAGACCTCGCCGTTGAAGACGAGATGCAGCGGGCCGAGGTGCATCGGCTGCATCGCGCGCTCGGCGAGGTCGATGATCGCCAGGCGCCGGAAGGCCAGCCCGCAGCCGTCGCCGGCCCAGGTTCCCTGCCCGTCCGGACCGCGCGCGGCCATCGCCGCGGCCATCCGCTCGAGGACGTCGGGGTCAGGCGCGGGTGCGCCGGCGATGCCTGCGATGCCGCACATGATCGGCGGCCGAGGCTATTGGAAGCGACTGGCCGTTTGTTCCAGCGAACATAAAGGCGCGCGGTTCGCGGCCGACGAAGGATGCGAAGCCCGGAGTGGACGACGGTCCGCCGGACGGGCATCACGGTAGGGCGGCGCGCGAGGTCTGGAGGGGCTGACCGCGCCGCCCTATCGGCGCTTCTTCCCTACGCCGGGTGAACGTCCGCGGTGGAGAACGCCTCCGCCAGCAGCTCGTAGGAGCGCAGGCGATCCAGGTGGGAGTGCACCATCGTCGTGACGATCAGCTCGTCGGCGCCGGTCTGGCGCTGCAGGTCGAGCAGGCCGCGCCGGACGGTCTCGGGCGAGCCGACGACGTGCGACGCGTTCCACTGGTCCACGAAGGCCTTCTCGCCGGGGCCGTACTCGTAGGTCGCGGCCTCCTCGGGGGTCGGGAAGCGACCCGGCCGCCCGGAGCGCAGCCGCAGGAACGACAGCCCGCCCGGAGCGTGGATGTACTGCGCCTGCTCGTCGGTGTCGGCGACCACGACCTGCACGCCGACCGACGCGTAGGGCGCCTCCAGGCGAGAGGAGGGCCGAAATCCGCTGCGGTACAGCTCCAGCGCGCCCAGCGTGTTGTTGGGCATGAAGTGGTGGGCGAAGGAGAACGGCAGGCCCAGCGCGGCGGCGAGCTGCGCGCTGTAGCCGGAGGAGCCCAGCAGCCAGATGTCGGGCGCGTCGCCCTCGCCCGGCGTCGCGTGCACGCGCGGGTTGGTGCCGTCGAAGTACTGGCGCAGCTCGCCGAGGAGCTCCGGGAGGTCGTCGCCCGCCTGTTCGGCGTGGCGGCGCAGCGCGTAGGCGGTCACCTGGTCGGTGCCGGGCGCGCGGCCGATGCCGAGGTCGATGCGGCCGGGATGCAGCGCCTCGAGCGTGCCGAACTGCTCGGCGATGACCAGCGGCGCGTGGTTGGGCAGCATCACGCCGCCCGATCCGACCTTCAGCGTCGTGGTCGCCGCCGCGAGATGGGCGATGAGGACCGCGGGCGCCGAGGAGGCGATCCCGCTCATGTTGTGGTGCTCGGCCACCCAGTGGCGCACGTAGCCGAGGCGCTCCACGTGGCGGGCCAGGTCGATCGAGTGGCGCAGGGCTTCGCCTGGCGTGGAACCTTCGACCACCGGTGCGAGGTCCAGGACGGAGAGGGCAGCGGGTCCGACGGAGGGCATGGCTCCAGTGTGGCATCCGGCCTCCTCCGGCTCGGCGAGCCCGGTGGGACCGCCGAAAGGTGAGGCAGCATGGCCGAGGGGCAGGCGACCCGTCGGCGGGAGATCTGGGTGACCTACGGGGCGGGGGTGCCGGCCGGCGAGTCGACCCCGGCGCGCGCGAGCACGTCGGCCACCGCCTGCTCCTCGCGCTCCCAGCTGAGCGCCGGTGCGGCGCGCGCGACGTTGGCGCGCAGCGCGTCGAGGTCCGCGCGCAGGGCCGCGATGGCGGCGGCCAGCGCGACGGGGTCGTCGGGATCGACGACGACGCCGAGGCCGTGCTCCTCGCCGAGCGCGCGGATCGCCTCCATGTCGGCGGGCAGCAGCAGCGGCAGACCCGCGGCGACGGCGTGGAACAGCCCGTTGACGAGCTGGGCGGGGGAGTTCGCGTTGACCGGCCGGTAGAGCAGCGCCGCGGCGTCGGCGGTGGCGATGTAGGCGGCGAGCTCGTCGTGCGGGATCGAGCCGACGAACGTGATGCCCGGCCGGGTCGCTTCGTCGTCGTAGCCGTCGCCGACGTAGGCGAGGCGCACGCCGGCGGGCAGCGCGTCGGGGATGACCGTGCCCGGCTTGTGCTGGGCGACCATGACGATGAGGAAGTCGTCCGGGCCTGCGCCCGATGCGCCGCGTACGTCGGCGTCCGACGGGCGGGCCAGGCGCGGGTCCTGGGCGTTGCGGACCACCGCGAAGGACGGGCCGAGCGCCTGCCGGCACGCGCCGGCCATCGTGGCGCTCGTCGTCACGCACGCGACGGCCCGGCGGGCGCAGGCGCGCTCGATGGCCAGGCGCACGCGGTGCGTCCAGCGCTCGGAGCGCCGCAGCTCGCGGCCGTCGAAGGGGAGGGCGACGTAGAGGTCGTGCGCGTCGTAGACGTAGGGACGGCGCTTGAGCCAGACGGCCAGCGCCTGCTCGTAGCCGTGCAGCCAGTACAGGTCGGCGTCGGGCAGGCGCCGCGCGGTGTTGACGTTGAACGCGGTCCAGCTGGCCAGGAAGTACAGGGGCCCGGCGACCC
>JAOPZL010000285.1 GCA_025964175.1 Solirubrobacterales bacterium | reverse complement strand
CCGGGCGCCTGCGGCTCGATCGCACGGCGGCGCGGCGCGGCTGGACCGGGCCGCTACCGCGGCGGGCGGATCCGGCCCGCGGCTAGGCGCGAGAAGCGGCCGGGGACGAACCGCTCGGACGCGATCGCCCTCGCGAACGCGGCCGAGGCGGCGGGTGAGGACGACAGCGGCCAGTCGGTGTGCTCGCCGGGTCCGACGACGTCGTGCTCGGCCCACAGCACCCCGCGCACCTGCGGGAAGCGCGACGGCAGTGTGGCGAACAGCTGCGCGATCCACGCCGCCTTGTCCCCGCCGCTCTCGGTCGAGCCGACCTCGCCGAGGATCATCGGCTTGGACGGCGCGATGCGCCGGGTGATCTCGTCGTAGCTGGGCCCGAGGAGCGCGGCCGCCGAGCGCCACGGGGGGTCGCCGTTGTAGGCGTCCAGGCACGTCCAGTCGACGTATCGGTCGCCCGGGTAGAGCCTCCGCAGCGGCACCGCCTTGTGGTCGGCGTCGGCGTTGGGGCACCAGACCCACGTGATGCCCGTCGCCCCGGCCGCGGTCACGACGTCATGGATGTGGCGCCACGCTGCGACGACCTGCGCCGACGTCACCCCCTCGTGCCCGGCCCCCCACGGGAACCAGTCGCCGTTCATCTCCCAGAACGGGCGCAGGAAGAACGGATGGCCCCAGGCCGCGGCGGCGCGCGCCCAGCGACGCAGGTAGTCGTCGCGCGCGCCCGCGGCGATCTGCGCCGGCGTGGTGTCGGGGTCCGACCACGAGAAGAACGGGATAGCGCCGTGGGAGCGCGTGGTCTGGAACGCGCCCGTGGGGAACCGGCACTCGCCCGCGCAGTCACCGGACTCGAACGGCGACGCGAACTGGAGGACGCTCAACTGCTTGCCGGCGGTGGAGCGCTGCTGGACGGCGGTCACCGCGCGCCAGTCCCAGGGCGGGTAGTCGCCGGTGACCTGGTTCCCGATCCACGCGCCCCACAGCACGTGGCTCGGCTGCGGCGCCGCGGCCGAGGGCGCCTGGGCGCACGCCGCGAGCACGCCGGCACCGGCGATCGCGACCACGACGGCGAGGAGTGCCGCCCTAGTTGAGCGCACCGCGGTACGCGGTGATCAGGTCGCGGTCGCGCAGCACGACGTCGCTGCGACGGCCGAGGAACCACAGCCCCCAGGCGGCGTCGAACGCGCCCGGGCGGTCGACCTTGAAGCGGTCCAGGTACTTCAGCCAGAAGAGGGTGCCGCGCGCCAGCGCGCGGACGGCCATCCGGGCGCGGACGGAGCGGACGTAGCTCAGCAGCAGGTACTGCGCCGACCACGCCAGCGCCTGCCCCGGACCGCCCACCGTCCCGCTGTCGAGCTCGTCGAAGGCGCGGAACAGGCGCCGGTGGCCGAGGTCGGTGAAGCGCGTGAAGTCGTAGCGGCCGAGGTGGACCTGCTGCATGAACGGCGTCTCCGCGTACACGTATCCGCCGGGCTTCAGGACGCGGTGGATCTCGGCGACCACCCGCACCGGGTCCAGGACGTGCTCGAGGACCGCCTGGGCGATGACCGCGTCGAAGGTCGCGTCGGCGAACGGGAGCGCGTGCGCATCGCAGACGATGCTCGTGCGCGGGCCCAGGTAGACGTCCGTCTCCACCAGGTCGATGTCGCCGCGGGCGGCCAGGCGAGCCATCCCCTCGCCCAGCTCCCCGCCGCCGACGACCAGCACAGACGCGGGCCGCGGGCCCTGCTCCAGCAGCGTGGCCAGGCGGTCGTAGTTGGCCGAGCCGACGCGGTTCTCCTCCAGCGCCGGAAGGACGGCCATGCCCGCGCGCACCAGCCGGGGCAGCGGCCGGACGGGCGCGGCATCGACCAGGTCTGCGGCGGAGAAGATCGAGTCGTGCAGGAGCACGGGACGACCGTCGGCATGCGGGTAGCGGCCACCACAGTCCTCGGCGCAGTGCAGCGTGTCGCCGTCGGCCGCCAGCTCGCCGTGGCAGGCCGGGCAGCGCAGCATGGTGAGGGCAACCGCCGTCGGAGGCACGGGGGCAGGCTGACAGATCCGCCACCCCGCCGGTGGGGGCAAACCTCCCAGCCGCGACCGGGAGGGCCTGCCCGAACGGCCGGGCCGCGCCTTGGGATGCTCGCATCGTGAGAATGATCCTCAGACGACGACTCACCCGGCGCGGCCCGCCTTCACCCAGCGGCGCCGACGCGGTCCTGAGCGCGTTCGCGCAGGCCAACGCCGCTCGGCCCGTGACCTTCGTCCAGATCGGCTCCAACGACGGCGTCACCGGGGATCCGCTGCGCTCGCTGGCCGACCACCACGAGTGGTCCGGCGTACTGGTGGAGCCCGTGCCATACGTGTTCGAGCGCCTGCGCCGGGCCCGTGGCGACAACCCGCGCCTGGCGCTGGAGAACGCGGCCATCGCCGATCACGACGGCACCGCGCCGTTCTTCCATCTCGACGAGCAGGCCTTCGACGAGGCGCTGCCCAACTGGTACGACCAGCTCGGGTCCTTCTCGCTGCCGACGCTGCTCAGCCACGAGGACGAGATCCCGGGGCTGCGCAAGCGACTGCGCACGCGCGAGGTCAGCTGCATGACCTTCGACTCGCTGTGCGCCAAGCACGGGCTCGGGCGCGTCGACCTCGTGCACGTGGACGCCGAAGGCTACGACTGGGAGGTGCTGCGGCGACTGGACCTCGATCGGTACCGCCCCGCGGTGGTGCTGTACGAGCACTGCCACCTCTCCTGCGACGATCGCGCGGCCGCGCACGCCTTCCTCGAAACGCGCGGCTTGCGGTGGCACGAGGACGAGCGCGACACGATCTGCGTCCGCGAGACGGAGCTGGAGGCATGCCCGCCGCTGCGCCACACCTGGGAGCGGCTCGGGGCCGTCGCGTGATCGTCGGCGCCACCACGGCGACGACGACGCATCTCGCCGGTGCGCAGGTGGTCGCGGCCTCGTGGCGGCAACTGCACCCCGGCGCCCCGTTCTACGTCCTGCGCGCCGACGCCGACCGGGCCACGCATGGTGAGCCGGAGCCGTTCGTGCTGTTCCCCCAGGACCTCGGGCTCGACGCCGCGGAGCTGGCGATCCGGCGCGCGATCTACAGCCCGTTCGAGTACACCACGTCGCTCAAGCCGGTCCTGCTGCGCACGCTGCTGGACCGTGGTGCCGACGCGGTCGTCTTCACCGACTGCGACACCGACCTGTACGCGCCGCTGGACGAGCTCGCGGCGCTGGCCGCCGCCCGGGGTGTCGCGCTCACGCCGCACGTCCTGCACCCGCTGCCGGCCGACGGCTGCAGCCCCGACGAGCTGGACCTCCTGCAGCTCGGCGTCTACAACACGGGACTGCTGGCCGTCGGACCGTCCGGCGCCGGGTTCCTGGACTGGTGGACGGGACGGCTGCGCCGCGATTGCCTGGACGCTGCGGGCGAAGGGTTCTTCGTCGAGCAGCGCTGGGCCGACCTGATTCCGTCCTACTTCGACTGTGCGCTCGTGCGCGACCCGTCGGTCAACGTGGCCTTCTGGAACCTCCACGAGCGCGCGCTGACGTTCGACGGTGGCCGTCACCTGGTGGACGGCCGGCCGCTGCGCCACTTCCACTTCAGCGGCTTTGACCCGGAGCGTCCCGACGTCCTCGGGCACGCGATGGCGCGACCGCCGCGCGTGCGTCGCAGCGACGAACCGGCGCTGGGTCGACTCCTGGACGACTACGCGCGAGCGCTCCTGGGGGCCGGACATCGCGAACGCCGCAGCGGGGGCTATCCGTTCGCCACCGATGCCGCCGGGCGCCTGCTCGGCGTTCGCGAACGGCGCCTGCTGCGCGAGGAGGTGCTGCGCTTCGAAGCGGGAATCGGCCCGCCCCCACCCGACCCGTTCGATTCCGCTCAGTCCACGGCGTTCGCGCGGCTGGTCGCGGACCGGCTCGGCGCGCGCCTGCGGCGGACCGTGAACCGGCGCGGCTCCTCTGCCGCGCAGCCGCCGGTGCAGGCCAGCGAGTGGGTCAGCGCGGGGATGCCTGGCTGGGCACGTCGCTGACGGGGTGCATCTTCGCCAGCGCTCCGCGGGTCATCCGCAGCTGCGTGCCCGGGGTGAGCCCGGGCGCCTCACGGACGGCGACGAGCACCACGTCCCCGAGGTCCTCGACCACCTCGTAGACCGCGGTCGAGCCGAGCAGCGAATGCTGCCATACGCTCGCGACCTCGAGTTCCTGATCTTCCGACTCCATGCCCGCCCTTCTCCGCGACGACCCGTTCGAAAAGGCTACCCGGCCCGACGGCGCCATACCCCCACTGCCGCGTGCCGGTCGCGCGCCGGTCAGCGCTCCACGATGGCCACGACGCCCTGGCCGCCGGCCGCGCAGACCGAGATCAGCGCTCGGCCGGAGCCGCGCTCGGCCAGCAGCTTCGCCGCGGTGGCGACGATCCGCCCGCCGGTCGCCGCGAACGGATGCCCCAGGGCCAGCGACGAACCGGCGACGTTGAGCTTCTCGCGATCGATCGTGCCCAGCCCCGCGGCCTCCCACGCGGCGAGCGTCGCGAGCACCTGGGAGGCGAACGCCTCGTGGATCTCGTAGAGGTCGAAGTCCGCCAGCGTCAGCCCGGCCTGCTCGAGCATCCGGGGCACCGCGTGGACGGGCGCCATCAGCAGCCCCTCGTCGCCGTGCACGTAGTCGACGGCGGCGGTGCGCGCATGCGTCAGCCGCGCGAGGACGGGCAGGGACCGGGCGGCGGCCCACTCGTCGCCGGCCAGCAGGACGACCGCGGCGCCGTCGCTCAGCGGAGTCGAGTTGCCGGCGGTCATCGTCGCGTCGTCGCCCTCGCCGAACACCGGCTCGAGCTTGGCCAGCTTCTCGACACTCGAATCCGGGCGCAGGTTCTGGTCACGCTCCAGACCGAGGTACGGGGTCACGAGATCGGCGAAGAAGCCGCGCTCGTAGGCGGCGGCGGCGCGCTGGTGGCTGGTCGCGGCGAGCACGTCCTGGTCCTCGCGGGAGATCCCCCACCTCGCGGCGGTCCGCGCGGCGTGCTCGCCCATCGACAGGCCGGTGCGGGGCTCGGCGTTGCGCGGGATCTCGGGGACGATCTGGCCGGGGCGCAGCTGGCGCAGAAGCGCGAGGCGCCCGCCGACCGACGGGGTGCGCCGGGCGCGCATCAGGACGCGGCGGAGATCCTCGTTGACGCCGACGGGCGCGTCGCTGGTCGTGTCCGTGCCGCCGGCGATGCCGGAGTCGATCTGCCCCAGCGCGATCTTGTTGGCGACCGCGACCGTCGCCTGCAGGCCGGTGTCGCAGGCCTGCTGGACGTCGTAGGCCGGCGTCTCGTTGGAGAGCTGGGAGCCGAGCACCGACTCGCGCACGAGGTTGAAGTCCCGGCTGTGCTTGAGGACCGCTCCGCCGACGACCTCCCCCAGCACCTCCCCCTGCAACCCGAAACGCGCGACGAGCCCGTCGATCGCCGTGGTGAGCATGTCCTGGTTGGAGGCCTCTGCATATGGGCCGTTGGATCGGGCAAACGGAATCCGGTTGCCACCGAGGATCGCGACGTTCATCATGTTCCTATGTACCATGAATTGGTGTAGTCATGCCTGATCTCCTCTCACAGCTCATGGATTCCCCGCCCGGCCGGGCCGTCACCCGGCAGCTGGGCGTGCCCGAGGCCACGGACCTGCGCCGCTACGAGCCCGGCCAGCCGCTGCTCGCCGGCCCGGCGTTGCTCGGCGGCGCCGGCCCACTGCACGACGCCGCCCGCGCCGCGCTGCACGCCGCCGGCGCGACGGTGCTCGACGTGGCGCCCGATGACGACGGCCGGTTGGCCGCGCTGGTCTTCGACGCCGGCGAGCTGAAGACGCCCGCGGACCTGCGCGGGCTGTACGAGTTCTT
>JAOPZL010000260.1 GCA_025964175.1 Solirubrobacterales bacterium | reverse complement strand
CATGGCGGGTCAGCGACGTCAGGCGGTCGATGACGCTGCGCACGCCGCCGCGGATCGAACGGGTGATGAGGTACGCCAGCACCGCGCCGAGCAGCAGCGCCGCGCCCAGGAGCGCCAAACGCGGCGTCGAGGCGGTCATACGCCTGACGGCCGGCAGGGGTGGAGAGCCCGGCGCGGACCTCGCCGAGGCTGGCCTTGATCGCCTTGATGTTGTCGTCGATGGTCGTCTGCATCGTCTGCTTGACCGCCGGATCGCGATCGAGGATGTGCTTGAAGACGAGCGCCCGACTGAAGTTGAAGGTGCCGCGCGCGTCGCTCAGTGCATTCAGCGGGCGGACACTGGACGTGTACATCTGGTGGCCGTTGTCGGCGACCTTGGACAGCGAGAGCGCGGCGACTGCCACCACGACGGCCATGAAGGCGAGCAAGAGCACGCTCAGGCCCCCGAGCTTGAGACCCAGGGATGCGCGGGCATTGCGGATGTTCATGGTCGAGGTGCTCGACCGGTCCCCGCGAGCGTCAGCTCCCTGGACATACGTCGGAGACATGCTGTCTCGGTTCTCGGGCTGCTGATGCTGTTACCGCGCGGGCCTCGCGGGCGAGGCGTCCTCGCAATCGGCGCGCAGCAGCGCCCGAAGGCTGGCGTGATCCTCGCCGCATGCCGGACAGCCGATGAGGTGCGAGCGCATGCCGGGGACCATCGCGTCCGCATCGTGTCCTGCGAGCTCGAGCTCCACGTAGCGATCGAGCCGTTCGAAGCACGCATCGCACGTCAGCTGCGGTCCGGCCGGGCCGAGCACCGCATCGATCAGCTCTGGCCGTCGGCCGGCGTCGCGGCTCATCGTGTCCTCCGATCGGTGACACGGTCTGGGGCGAGGCCCTCGGCTGCCAGCCGAGCGCGCAACTTGGTGCGCGCGTCATGCAGCGTCTTGTACAGCGCGCCGCGGGTGGTCGAGAGGCGCTCGGCCAGTACGTCGATGGGTACGCCGTTGAGGGTGAGCGCGATCAGGACAGCGCGCTGGTGGGGCGTGAGCGACTCGGCGATCGCTCGGCGCACCGCGTCGAGCAGCTCGGCCTGCTCGGCGGCCGCTCCCGGTGAATGGCGCCGGTCGGCCAGCACGGCCCAGCCATCATCCTCGAGTGGCACCTCGCGCTCCTGCCAGGCGCGTCGACGCGCCTTTGCCGCCGCCTCCAGGAGCGCGAACTTATAGGCCCACGTCGTGAAGCGGCTGTCGCCCCGGTAGGTGTCCAGCTTGGCCAGAATCGCCACGAGCGCGTCCGCGGCGGCCTGCGTGGCGAGGTCTTCCAGCTCGGTTGAGGACGCGATGCCGTGGGCTTGCCGGCGGCGGGCGAGCTCAAACCGCGCGGCGCGCATCAGCAGCGCGTGCAGCCGGCCGACCGCCTCGTCATGGCTGGCGCCGATGGTGCCCAGCGCCTGCACCCAGTTGGCCGACTCGGCATCGGGGCCCGGCGAGTCCGGCGGCAGCGCGGCGGAGGGCCCGCCAGACAGGGGCGTGGTCATCGATGCCATGGGTGAGAGCCTGTATCGCCGTTCAGCGGCGCAAGGATCCGGGCGGCCAGCCGCGGCGGGCATCCGCGGTCGGTGAGCGCGAGCAGCCTGTGGAGGTCGGCTTGGAGATCGCCGGCCAGCACGTCTGCGAGCTCGCCGGGGAAGCCGGCTGCCAACAGGCATCGGCGGCGCCACTGCACCAGCGCGCTGGGCGCGGCAGGATCGCTGCTGGTCCGACGGGGGCTCATATCGAAGTTGGCGACCGGCGCGGCGTGAGTCTTACCTCTGCCAACAGGATGACACCACGAACGTAAGAACCAGCGGCCCGTCGACGCAAACCCGACATGTGCAGATCGCGTCCGAGCGGTTGCGCGACCCATCAGAAAGGGATCCTTCATGCCTACGACTTCGCGCTCCTGCCGTGCGTGCTTCGGCCTGATGCTCGGCGCGCTGACGTTGACCCGCCTGGCGTCCTTCCATGACCCACCGCTGCGGATCGGTCACCGATGACCAACCTTCGACGGCTCCAAGCAGCCGGCGTCTCGATCTGGCTTGACACGCTCTCACGCCAGCTGCTGGAGAGCGGAGAGTTCGCACGCCTGGTCCGCGACGCAAGCGTTACCGGCGCGACGTCCAATCCCACGATCTTCGCCAAGGCGATCACGGGCTCAGACCGGTATGACGAGCAGCTTCGACGCCTCGCCAGCGAAGGCAGCCGCGACGCAGGCGCGGCGTTCTTCGCCCTTGCGCTGGACGACGCGCGTACGGCGGCTCGGACGCTGCGGCCCACCTTCGACCGCACCAGCGGTCGGGACGGCTTCATCTCGTTCGAGTGCACCCCAGACCTCGCGGACGACACCGAAGCCACGATTGCCCAGGCCACGGATCTGTGGCAGCGGCTCGACCAGCCCAACGTGATGATCAAGGTCCCCGGGACGCAGGCCGGCCTGCCGGCGATCGAGGAGCTGACGCGCCGGGGCATCAACGTCAACGTCACATTGCTGTTCGCCATCGAACGCTACGAGCAGGCCATCGACGCCTACCTGAGCGGATTGACGGCGCGTGCCGCGGCCGGCGAGCCGCTGGATGGGATCGCATCGGTCGCGTCCTTCTTCCTCTCGCGCATCGATACCAGGGTCGACGCCCAGCTCGCTGCGGACTCGCCGCTTCGAGGCCGCGTTGCGATCGCGAGCGCCCAGGTCGCCTATCAGCGCTGTCTCTCCAGGTTCGCTGGGCCTGACTGGAACCGCCTGGAGGGTCTTGGCGCGCGAGCACAGCGGCCCCTGTGGGCGAGCACGGGAACGAAGAATCGCGAGTACTCCGACGTTCGCTACGTCGCCGAGCTCATCGGACCGGGCGTCATCAACACCATGCCGGAGCAAACGCTTGCGGCGTTCGCCGAGCACGGCGAGGTCACCCGCACGCTCGACGCACATCCCGCCCAAGCCACCAGGGCACTTGCCGACGCCGCTGCTGAAGGGATCGACCTCGCGACCATCACCGCCGAGCTCGAACGCGACGGGGTGCGATCCTTCTGCGATTCCTTCCATGAGCTGCTCGTCTGCATCGAGTCGAAGCTCAACGCAATGGACCCTGCCGCCGAGTAGCTGCCTGCCCGCCGCGATGCTCTCCGGACCGGTCGGATGAAGGGTGTCGATCTCTGGCGGCCGGTCAGGCTGGGGCGCCAGGATCAGCTGAGACTGAGCGAACGCGTCACTGCGGCGAGCAGGTCGGACTGTGAGACGAGACCGACGAGACGACGGTCCGCATCGACGACGATCGCGGCGTGGCGGCGGCCGTCGGTCAGGGGGCCCGTCAACTCGATCGCCGGCCGTGCGCCCATCGTCGTGAGCGGGTCCGTCATCAGATCGCCCACCGTTCTTCCGTCGCCCTCGAGCTCGCGCAGGCCGACCGCGCCGACGACCCGCCCATGCGAGTCCAAGACGGGCAGCAGGCGGACGCCGGCGTCGATGAGCAGGCGGCGCGCGATGCTCGGCGGGTCTTCGCGGTGGACGCTGATGACGTCGCGCGACATGATCTCCGCGCAGGTGAGGTCGCCGTGCTCGCGTACCAGTGCTTGCGTCTCGATCTTGTGCAGGAGCAGGTCGAGATCGTCACGGCTGATGTCGAAGGCCTCGCTGGTCTGGGTCAGGACGGCGTCGATGTCCTCGGCGCGAAATCCCACGCGGCGAGAGGCGGGGAGATCGGTGGTCGAGGGAACGCCGACCGCGGCGCTCGGCGCGGTGTGGGGGTAGGAGTGCCCCGACAGCTTGTGAAACGCCCAACCCGCGATGACGAGCGCGACGGCGTTCATGCCCAGCGGTGCCAGCGGGAAGAGGTCTCCGGCCGACGTGACGGTGTGGCCGCCGAGTACCACGGTGAGCGCGGCAGCGCCGCCGGGCGGATGAAGACAGCGGCTCACGGACATGAGGCCGATCGCCAGACCGACCGCGATCCCGGCGGCGAGCGTGCGGTCCTTGACGACGTGCATGACGAGGAGCCCGACGGCGGCCGAGAGGACGTTGCCGCCGACGGTCGGCCAGGGTTGTGCCATGGGGCTGGCCGGGACCGCGAACAGCAGGACCGCCGAGGCGCCGATGGGCGCGACGAGCCAGGGGATCTGGATGGCGCCGCCGTGGGCGAGCGTGCTCGCGAGAGCGACCAGTCCGACGCCGGCGAACGCCCCCAGACAGGCGAGCGCCCGGTCACGAGCGGTCGCTCCCGCGAGGATCGGCGCAAAGAGACGCCAGTTGCGTCTCCGGCCGGTGAGGTGGATGGTTCGTCGTCTCTGGCGGATCAATACGTGGGCGGGGGTCTGTCGCATCGCCGACGGCGTGCAGCGGCGCCACTGCGCGGGCGCTCCTGTACGCAACCGCAGAGCGCGAGGAGGGGACTGGAGCGTCCAGTCAGGTGCTCAAGTAGTAGTACCAGCCGAACCGCGATCGTCTAGTGGCGACCGTCACCTGGTCGAGCTGACTGGCTGCTGCCACGCCAACAGCCCGACGATGGCGCCCACCATGGCGAGCTTGATCTGGAACGTGCGGTCACTCCACCGCTGGAAGTGTGACGACCGCCTCACACAGGACGAGCGCCGTCACGGCCTCTCCGCGCACACCACCGCGGGCATGGGACGCGAC
>JAOPZL010000224.1 GCA_025964175.1 Solirubrobacterales bacterium | reverse complement strand
ACGACGGCGCGGCGACCAGCGATCCGCTCCTGGAGCGGATCGCGCAGTGCGAGTCCGGTGGCGACCCGACGGCCCTCTCCGACGGCGGCACCTACCGCGGCAAGTACCAGTTCAGCCGCTCGACCTGGAGGGCGATGGGCGGCACCGGCGACCCCGCGCAGGCACCCGAGTCCGAGCAGGACGAGCGCGCCGCGATGCTGATGGAGCGCCAGGGGCGCTCGGCGTGGCCCGTCTGCGCGTAGGCGGCCCCATAGCCTGGACGCCATGAACGAGGACGTCGCGCAGCTCATCATCGACGCGCTCGGCCCGCTGGAGGGCGTCGAGCTGCTCGACGTCGCTCGCGGCGGGGAGGGCGCGGTCGCGCTCGCCGCCGCGCGCAAGGGGGCGACGGTGGTCGGCGTCGACATGCTGCCCCCGTCCCTGGCTGCGGCGCGCAGGCGGGCCGAGGACGAGGGGATCGAGGTCGACCTCCTCCCGGGCCACGTCGCCTACCTCGAGTTCGAGGAGGATCGCTTCGACGTCGTGACCGCGGCGGGCGTCGTCACCCGCGCGCCGCGCCCGGCCGTCGCCGCGGGCGAGCTCGTCCGCGTGACGGCCCCGGGCGGCACGATCGTCCTCGTCGAGCCCGAGGGCACGACCGAGAAGCTGGAGGCCGCGTTCGCCCAGCGCGGCGTCCGGCTGCAGATCCGCGCGGCCGGGAACGAGCGGCTGCTCGTGCTCGCCGAGAAGACGGGCTAGGCGCGGCGGAGTGCGGTGGCGCCGCGTCTAGGGCGCCCAGCGCATCGTGCGCGGCGCCGGGCGCATCCGCAGCACCCGCGCGGGGACGCCGCCGACGACCGCGTCGTCGGGCACGTCCTTGGTGATCACCGAGCTCGTGCCGATGATCGCGTTGTTGCCCACGGTCACGCCGCGCAGGATGCACGCGCCGTACCCGATCCACACGTTGTGCCCGACGTTCACGTCGCGCTTGTAGATGCCCTGCGCGCGGATCGGGCGGTCCTGCTCGACGACGCCGTGGTCGAAGTCGATGAGCATCACGCGGTCGGCGACGATGCACTCACGCCCGATCGAGACGTGCTGGAAGGAGGAGATCGTGCACTCCTGCCCGAGCACCGACTTCGCGCCGATGCGCACCTCGCCTTCGTGCGAGCGGACCTTCGTGCCGTGGCCCAGCCACGACCAGCGGCCGAGGTGCACGGTGGCGCCCTTGCCGATCTCGAAGGTCACGCCGGGACAGACGAAGGCGATGCCGTCGGTCTTCAGCCGGCCCCGGAAGCGGAGCTTCAACCAGCCGAGGCGCACGATGAGCCGCAGGTAGCCGGGCCGGAGCATGCCGTTGCGGCGCATGAAGCGCAGCAGGGTCAGCGGACCGCCGTGCAGGGGCGGTGGATCGCCGCGGACCTCGAGGACGGCGGGGGTGGGCTCAGCGCGGGACAGCAGCTCCATGAGCCTGGAGGAGGTTAATGTGCCGCCCTCGATGGCTGACTCCCGACCCCTCGCCCAACGTCTCCTCGACGGTGACCGCCGCGCCCTGGCCCGCGCGATCTCGCTCGTGGAGAACGAGCAGCCCGAGGGGTACGCGATCGTCCGCGAGGTCTACCCGCACACCGGCGGCGCCGCGATCTTCGGCCTCACGGGCCCGCCCGGCGTGGGCAAGTCGACGCTCATCGCCGCGCTGACGAAGGCCCGCCGTGCGCAGGGCCGGACCGTCGCGGTCCTGTCGATCGACCCGTCGTCGCCGTTCACGCACGGCGCCGTCCTCGGCGATCGCATCCGCCTGACCGAGCACTTCCTCGATCCGGGCGTCTTCATCCGCTCGATGGCCAACCGCGGCGCGCTCGGCGGGCTGAGCGAGGCGGCGCTGCAGACCGCGCTGCTGCTCGACGCCTCCGGCAAGGACGACGTCTTCCTGGAGACCGTCGGGGTCGGGCAGGCCGAGGTCGACATCATCGATCACGCCGACACCGTCGTGCTCGCGCTCATGCCGGGCTCGGGCGACTCGATCCAGGCGCTGAAGGCCGGCGTGATGGAGATCCCCGACGTGATCGTGGTCAACAAGATGGACCACCCGCTGATCGAGACGATGGTCCGCGAGATCCGCGGCGTCCTCTCGCTCGCCCCGCACGTCAAGGGCGCCTGGCGGGTCCCGATCGTCAAGACCGAGGCGACGCGCGGCGAGGGCGTCGACGAGCTCGTGCAGCGGCTCGACGAGCACCGCGCCTTCATCGAGGCCGAGGGGACGCTCGGCGAGCGTCGCCGCCGCAACCTGCGCAACGAGGTCCTCGGCCTGGCCGCGACGCGCCTGCGCAAGCGCCTCGAGGAGGGCTTGGACGAGGACGCCGACTTCGCCGCGCTGCTGGACGAGGTGGTCGCCCGCCGGCTGGACCCCGCAAGCGCGGCGGCGGCGCTGCTGGAGAAGACGGGCGCGGACGTCTAGCGAGGCCGGCCTGTCCGTCCTCACGCCGGGCCGCCCGGTCCGCCCGCACCTACCTCCGCGTCGGCACGCCGCCGCCGCCGTGCATCGCGTACCAGGCCCGGCGTTCGCGCTCCACGAGCGCGACCAGCCCCGCGGCCACGACGGCCAGCAGGATCGCCTCGCCGGTGCCGATCGGTGAGGCGAAGAACGGCAGCACCCGCTGCGCGCCGCCCCATGGGACGGGGCCGACCACCGGCTGCAACCCGGCGCCCGATCCGATCCGAGCGCCGAGCAGGAGCCATGCCGTCCCGGCGAGGGTCACCGCCGCCAGCGCCGCGCCCACGCGGGGGGCGTGACGCAGGCCCCAGGCGCCGAGTGCCGCGCCGATCGGCACCACCGGGAGCAGCAGCCGGGCCGGCGCCCAGTCGCCGTGCAGCGCCGGCGCGAGGAAGGTCGCGACGACGAGCTGCGTCGCGCACAGCGCGGCCAGCAGGCCGGCGACCACCTCCACGTGGATCTGATCGGGCAGCGCGACGGCCAGGCGGTCGCGGCGCGAGCGCCACAGCAGCCACAGCGCGAGCAGCCCGACGGCCAAAAGCGGCGCCCAGCGCAGCAGGCCGGCGTCGCGGTCCAGGAACGACCCGACGAGCCGCGGCCAGCGGGCGAGGACGTCGGCGACCGAGTGGGTGCCGAGCGGCCCGCCGGGCGACAGCGACGGCGCGTACGTCGTGAACCCGCCGAAGAGGCGGTCGTTCATCGTCACGAACAGGACGCCCGAGAAGAGCACGATCTCCATGGCGCCGAACGCGGCGAACCCGCGGCGCCGGCGACGCAGCCACCGCGTCAGCGCGGCCGCGCTCCCGACGGCGACGGGCACCAGGCTCACGGCCAGCCACGGCAGGACGGCGATCGCCGCGGCGCAGGTCAGCGTGGCG
>JAOPZL010000204.1 GCA_025964175.1 Solirubrobacterales bacterium | reverse complement strand
CGCTCGCGGCGGATCCGGTGCGATGAGCGCCGGCGATGGCGCCGTGCCCGGGATGCGCGGGCGCTGCGCGGTCATCACCGGCGCCGGCGGCGGCCTCGGCCGCCAGTTCGCGCTCGGCTTCGCCTCCGCGGGTGCGCGCGTGGTGGTCGCCGACCTCGACGAGGCGGGCGCCCGGGGGACGGCCGACGCGGTCGCGCAGGCCGGGGGCGAGGCGGTCGCCGTCGTCGTCGACGTGGCCGACGAGGCGAGCACCGCCGCGATGGCCGCCGCCGCGCTGGAGGCGTTCGGCTCGATCGACGTCCTGGTCAACAACGCCGCGGTGTACGCCGGTCTGGAGCGCGCGCCCTTCGACGAGATCAGCGTCGCCGACTGGGATCGCGTGATGGCGGTCAACCTGCGCGGGCCGTGGCTGTGCGCGAAGGCGTGCGCGGCCGGGCTGCGCGACGGGGGCGGGTCGATCGTCAACATCGCCTCGGCCACCGTGCTCAGCGGCTCGCCGCTGTGGGCGCACTACGTCGCGTCCAAGGGCGCCGTCATCGCGCTCTCGCGGGTCATGGCCCGTGAGCTCGGCGAGCACGGCGTCCGCGTCAACACGCTCGCGCCGGGCTTCACGCTGACCGATGCCAGCCGCGACCTGATCGAGGACGCCGACACCTACGGCGTCGCGCGCGCCGCGATCAAGCGGTCGCTGCAGCCCGACGACATGGTCGGCACCGCGCTCTTCCTCGCCTCCGACGCCAGCGCGATGATCACCGGCCAGACGCTGGTGGTCGACGGCGGGCGCCAGTTCCTCTGAGGCTGAGCGGGTGCCGCGCGGCGCGTGTCAGCGCGGGCAGTCGCGGTCCGATGTGTTGTCCGGACCCGGGTCGTTGGGCATGACCGTGTTGCACAGCGTCGCCCACTTCCACGGCCGGTCGCCGGCCTCGTCGTCGTCCCAGTCGCCGCCCTTGAGGTTCGCCCCGGTGAGGTCGGAGAGGAAGAGCGAGCTGCGCCGGCTGCGGGTCGGGTCGTCGGATGTCGCGCCGACGCGCTCGAGGTGGGCGCCGGCCAGGTCGGCGTAGCCCAGGTCGACCTTGTCGAAGAGCGCGTCGGTGAACGTCGCGCGGCGCAGCGGCGCGGCGGCGAACGTCGTCTCGCTGATCGTGGCGCCCAGGAAGTTGGCGCCATCGAGGCTGGCCGCGCGCAGCTGGGCGCCGCGGATCAGCGTCTTGGGCATGTTCAGCCCCGGGGCGAACGTCTCGATCATCGAGTCGCCGCTGAAGTCCGCGCCCTTCAGGTTGGCGCCGCCCATCGCGGCCCCGTCGAAGATGATGCCGTTGAGCCCCGCGTTCCCGAGCTCGGCGCCGGTGAGGTCGGCCTTGTGCATCGGCCCGGACAGGCCCGCCTGGGTCAGCACGGCGCCGGGCAGGTCGCAGAGGTCGTAGCCGCCCGGGGAGGGGGTGGTCGCGCTGAGCACGACGTCGGAGCAGTCACGGCTGCCGACCCGCCCGCGTCCGGGGCCGGGCGCCAGCGTGTCCACGGTGACGTAGCTGCCGACGGTCTTCACCGTCGACGGGCTGGGCCGCGGCGGGTGCTGGGTCGCGGTCAGGACGACGCGATTGCCGCGGTCCAGCGCGGCCAGGAGCCTCGGGTCGGTGATCGTCGCGGCGTAGCGCGTCGTCGGCGGGAGGTCGGCGGCGATCGTCACCGCGTCGATCGTCGTCGGCAGCCCGGTCGAGCCGTCGATGGCCACCGCGCGCAGGTCGCCGGCGGTCACGCCGGAGCCGATCGCACTGGTGCTCCAGCTGACGATCCCCGTGATCGTCGCGCGCTCGCCGTCGCGGTCGCGCACGCGCTTGAGGTTCGCGTCGACCACGACGAACGGGTGCTCGGCCCGCGTCGGGCCGTCGTCGGTCCTGGCGCGGCAGTCGCGGTCCTCGCCGGCGGCCGGCGTGCCGTCGGGCATCTGGGTGCGACAGAGCGTCGACCACGCGAGGTTGATCGCCAACAGCGTGGAGCCGAGCAGCTTGGCGTCGGTGAAGTCGGTGAAGTAGACGGTCGAGCCGACGCCCTTCAGCCCGGTGAGGTCCGCGCCCCGCAGGTTGGCGGTGTCGGCGTTGACGGCGTTCCACGTGGCGTCGGAGAAGTCCGCGCCGTTGAGGCGCGAGTGGTTGAGCGACACGCCGTTGAACAGCACGCCGTGGAAGTCGGCGTCGGTCAGCGTCGCGTCGAAGACGTTGGCCCCGGCGGTGCCGCCGAGACGGTCGCTGGTCGCCCCACGCGCGACGAGGCCGACGGCCTCGACGTGGGCGAGCGAGAGGTTGTCGAGGATCGCGTTCGTGGCGTCGGCCCCGTTGAGCCGGCCGCCGGCGACGCTCAGCCCGGTCAGGTCGGCGGTGCGAAGGGTCGCGCCCGTGAGGTCGGCCAGCAGCATGCGCGTGGACTGCGGCTGGCGCACCGAGACCAGCGCGCGGTCGAGGTCGGCGCCGGTGAGGTCGCAGTGGTTCAGCTGCTCGCCCACCTCGACCGGGAGGTCGGAGCAGTCGCGGCGGCCGATGCGATCCTGCGGCGAGCCGAACGGCTGCAGCTCGCCGACGGTGACGTACGTGCGCGAGGTGCGCTCGCCGGCCGAGCGCGCCCCGTGCTGGCTGGCCGTGAGGACGACGCGGTTGCCGGTTCGGATGGCGGCGAGCTTCGCGTCGCCGTCGATCCGCAGCCGCACGTCCTGCGTGGGATCGGACGCGATCCGGTCGTACGTGGCAGTGCCCAGGAGCGTGGGGCGGTGGCCATGCTCGCCGATCGCGACGAGGCGCAGGTTGCCCTCGGTCATGAGCTCTGGTTCACGGCGCGCCGCGGCCCCGTCCCAGACGACGCGTCCGGTGACGACGGCGCCGTCGGCCGTGCGCTGCAGGCTCGCATCCACGCGGACGAACGGAGCGGCGCTGGCGGAGGTGGGGATCGCGAGGAGGGTGATCGCCGCGGTGGCGACGACTCCGGCGGTCCGCAGGCGCGCCATCCTGGCTCGGCCTTGTCGACTGGCATCCATTTTGCGTAAGGTACCGATCATCGTACGGATGCGAGCAGTGTTCCCCCGTGCCGCGCTGAGCGCGGCCCTCCTGATCGTCGTCGCGCTCGGCGCGGCGTCGTCCGCCCAGGCCAAGCAGATCCCTTCCACGTGGTCGTGGACCGACTCCGGCCCCGCGCTCCGCGCCGTGTCGTGCTCGGCGCCCGGCGCCTGCGTGGCCGTCGGCCAGCGCGGCATCGTGCTGCGCTCCACCCTGGGCGAGGAGGTTCCGCTCGCCTGGTCGGGGGACTTCCTGAAGTACCCGGAGGAGCTCGACGCGGTCACCTGCAACGAGACCTACTGCCTGTCGGTGTCCAACACGCGGACGGCGACCGCCATCTACACGTCCAAGGTGTTCCGCAGCGACGACGGCGGCGTCAGCTGGTCGGCCGGCGTGCCGCTCCCGGTCAACGGCCCGACGAAGACGCGCAGCGCGATCGCCGTCGACTGCGATCCGGCCGACGTCGCCCAGCGTGCGTGCTACGCCGCCGGCGCCGGTGGCGGGGTCTGGCGCTCGATGGACGGCGGGCGCAGCTGGACGGCGCTCGACCAACCCGCCAAGCGCGGGTCCTACGCCCGGCTCGTCTGCCCGGCCGCCGGGACCTGCGTCGCCGTCGGCGGCGACGACGAGATCGACGGCCCCAGCAACAGCGCCGTCATCACGGGCACGAAGGTGACGGACGTCGCGCTGCCCGCCGCGGTCGCCAAGGGCATGCTCGCCCTGGCCTGCGATCGCCCGACGCGCTGCACCGCCACGGACGGCCTCGGCCACTTCATGTCGCTGAACGTCCCCGACCAGGACTGGGGCCGCGCCAAGCTCTTGCCCAAGGCGACGCCGATCACCGACCTCGCCTGCCCGATCGATGACGTCTGCGTCGGCCTGGCCGGGCCGATCGCGCTGCGCACGACCAACCTCTCGGCCGTCTCGCCGAGCTGGAAGCGCCGCCCGCTGGAGACGCTCAACCTCGCCGCGATCACCTGCCAAGACACCGCGTGCGTCGCGGTCGGCAAGGCCGCCACCTACTTCGAGAGCTTCGACGCGGGCTTCTCGTTCAGCCGCGTCAACGAGGTCGGCGGGTTCGACACGATCCAGTGCTCGCCCGCGTTCAGCGGCACGTGCATCGCCGGTGGCGAGAAGGAGTTCGGCGTCTCTCGCACGGGCGGGACCTTCTGGTCGCTGCCGCTCGTCGGGTACTCGGGCCTGAACGTCAAGGCGCTGAACTGCACCGGTCCGTCGGAGTGCCTCGTGCTCGGCAAGACGCTGGCGCTCTACACGAAGGACCTCAACGCCTTCGCCGCGCGCCACCCGACGCTCGTCGATCCCAAGGGGACCGACGCGCAGACCTGCATCACCGCGACGCTCTGCGTCGGCGCCAACGAGGGCGTCGTCTACACGACGCTCGACGGTGCCGTCACGGACTGGACGCACAACTCGTTCCCCGACAAGGCGACCTCGATCGCCTGCCTGCCCGGCCGCACCGACCCGGTGACGTGCCTGGCCACGACGCGCGACTTCATCTTCCTCGGGACGATGACCCAGACCAACGGCCAGATCCGCTGGAGCTGGCGCTACACCGACGCCGATCCCTCGCAGGGTCTGGAGGCGGTCGGCTGCAGCCCCGGCGGCCAGTGCACCGCGGTCGGCGGCGGCGGCGAGATCCTCACGTCCAACGGCACCGACCTCATGAGCTGGACCGAGCTCACGCTCCCCAACCTGCTCGAGCCGGTCGAGACCCGGCCGCTGTTCAAGAGCATCACGTGCCCGGCCGACGGCGTCTGCCTGGCCGGCGGCATCCACGGGCCGGACGCGATCATCGCCACGACCGACAACAACTGGGCCGACTTCTCCTACGACGCGTTCGAGGGGATCGAGGGCGCGGCGCCGACGATCAAGTCCTTCGGCTGCGAGACCATCGACCGCTGCGTGGCGGTCGGCAGCACGGCGCTGATCGGCACCCGCACGCGGAACCACGCCGGCACGTAGGACGCCGCGTAGACTCGCGCCGGTGAGCGAGTCCGAGCCCTGGATCTGCCCCACCTGCGGGGCGCAGCACGCGCCGGCGGCGCAACCGCCGGCCGTCTGCGTGATCTGCGCCGACGAACGCCAGTGGGTGCCGCCGACCGGGCAGCGCTGGACGACGGCGGCGGAGCTGGCCGCGTCCGGCATGCGGACCGAGGTGCGCGAGGTCGAGCCGGGGCTGTTGGGCATCGGCGTCGACCCGCAGCTCGGCGTCGGCCACCGCGGGCTGCTCGTGCGCACCGCGGCGGGCAACGTCCTGTGGGATCCGCCCGGCTTCCTCGACGACGCGGCGATCGCGGCGATCCGCGCGGCCGGCGGGCTGCGCGCGGTGAGCGCCAGCCACCCGCACATGTACGGCGCGATCGTGCAGTGCAGCCGCGTGTTCGACGCCGAGATCGTCCTCCCGGTGGCCGACGAGGGCTGGCTCATGCGCCCCGACCGCGCGGTCCGGCGCTGGTCGGGCAGCGAGCCGCTGCTGCCGGGCGTCACGCTCGTGCAGTGCGGCGGGCACTTCCCGGGCAGCTCGGTCCTGCACTGGGCCGACGGCGCGGACGGTGCCGGCGTGCTGTGCGTGGGGGACACGCTGTTCGTCACGCCCGACGAGCGGCGCGTCACGTTCGCGTGGAGCGCGCCCAACCGGCTGCCGTTGCCCGCCCGGGCGGTCCGCGGGATCGTGGACGCGCTGGAGCCCTACGCGTACGACCGCATCCACGGCGGGTGGTGGGATCCGGTCCTGCGTCACGACGCGAAGGCGATCGTCGAGCGCTCGGCGCGACGTTACGTCGAGGTGCTCGAGGGCGACATCTAGGTCCGGGCGCCGCACCGCAGCGCCTTGCACCCGTTCGCCCACCCTGGCACGATCGCTTCGTGATGACCCGGGTGGAGGAGAGCCTCCCGGCGGAATCTGGGACCGCGGTCGCGCGTCCGAGCTGGCCGCCGGAGCGATGGGATCTGCGCAGCGTCGGCGCGCGGGACGTCGTCGAGGGCTGGCAGGAGATGATGCTGCGCTCCTACGTGCCGTTCGACGCCCGGCCGGCGCCACGGCCCGATGAGGCGTTCGAGGCGAGCGTCTCGCGGCTGATGCTGGGTGAGGTGTCGCTCGTGGACTACGCGTGCGGACGCGGCTGCGGGCGGCGCGGGCGGCGCGAGATCGCCGCGACGCCCCGCGACCTCGTCGGGATCCTGGCCATGCGCAGCGGGAGCCTCGGGCTCACGCTCAACGGCCAGTCGATGGTGCTCGCGGCCGGCAACGTCGTCGTGTGGGACGGTGCGCACGAGGGCACGTTCGAGGCGCTCGGGCCGATCGCCAAGCGGACGCTGATCGTCCCGCGCGAGCGGCTGCGGGCGGCGTTCCCGCGGCTGGACTCCGTGATCGGGCGGGTGCTGCCCGCCGACAACGGCGCGCTGCGGTTGCTGTTCGACTACCTGGACACGGTCGTCGACTGCGGTCCGGCGCTCGACCCGGCCGCCCGGGCCGCCGCCGGCGACGCCGCGGTCGAGCTGGCGCGCGTCGCGCTGGGGGCGGGGGTGCCCGAGCAGACGCAGCGGCTGCGCGACACGCTCGTCGTGCAGGTCCGCCGGTACGTCGACGCGCACCTGGGCGAGTTCGAGCTCGATCCGCGGCAGATCGCCGACGCGCACGCGGTCTCGGTGCGCACGCTGCACGGCGCCTTCGAGGAGACGGGGGAGTCGGTGAGCGCGCTGATCCGCCGCCGGCGCCTGGAGCGCTGCTGGGCCGACCTGGCGTCGGGGCGCAAGGAGTCGGTCACCGACGTCGCGCTGCGCTGGGGCTTTCGCGAGACGTCGCACTTCAGCCGCGTGTTCCGCACGCACTACGGCTGCTCGCCGCGCGATCTGCGCGACGCGGTCTGACGCGCGCGCACGGTCAAGCGACCCGCGCGGAGGGACCGGTCGCGGCGGCGGACCCGGCGTAGCGTCGCCGTCCATGAGCCTCCAAGAGCTGGACGTGATCCGCGGGATGCTGCGCGAGACCGATCTCGGTCTCGCCGGGCCGCCGGAGACCGCGCGCGAGACGTTCGAAGCGATGCAGGCGAACTTCCCGGTCCGCGACGGCCTCGTGTTCGAGGAGACGAGCCTCGGCGGGGTCCCCGCCGTCACCGCCGTCACCTCGGCCGGCGCCGGCGATCAGACGCTGCTCTACCTCCACGGCGGCGCCTACGCGGTCGGCTCGGCATGGGGCTACCGCTCGCTGTGGGGCGAGCTCGTCGCGGCCGCCGGGGTCGACGGGGTCGCCATCGACTACCGCCGGGCGCCGGAGGATCCGTTCCCGGCCGCCGTCGACGATGCCCTCGCCGCCTACCGCGCGCTCCTGGAGAGCGGCCGCCCGGCCCGGTCGATCGTCGTCGCCGGCGACTCCGCCGGCGGCGGGCTCGCCGTCGCGATGCTCGTCGCCGCGCGGGAGGGGGGCCTGGAGATGCCGGCGGCGGCGCTGGCGATCTCGCCGTGGGCCGATCTCGGGTGCGCCGGCGCGTCGATCGCCGAGAAGGCGCACGAGGACCTGTCGCTGTCGGCGCCGGAGCTGCGTGTGCTCGCCGGCCGCTACCTCGACGGCGCCGACGCGGGCGATCCGCTCGCCTCGCCGATCCACGCCGACCTCACCGGGCTGCCGCCACTGCTGATCCAGGTCGGCTCGGCCGAGATCCTCTTCGACGACTCGGTCCGTCTGGCCGCGCGCGCCGGCGCGCAGGGGGTGCGGGTCACCCTCGACGTCTGGCCGGGCATGCCGCACGTCTGGCCGCTGTTCTCGGCGATGCTCGGCGAGGCGCGCGACGCGGCGGACGCGGCCGGGGCGTGGCTGCGCGAGCGGCTGGACC
>JAOPZL010000193.1 GCA_025964175.1 Solirubrobacterales bacterium | reverse complement strand
TTGCCCACGAACCGGATGCGATGCCCGGTGAGCACGTCGGCGGGGACCTTCAGCTTGAGCTTCCCGGACGCCGCGACCGGAACCGGCGCGGGCGGCGCCGGCGCGGGCGGCGCCGGAGCGGGCGCCGGCGTCACGGGGGGCGCCGGCGTCGGCGTCGGCGTGGCCGGCGTCGGCGTCGTCGGGGTCGGAGTGGGGGCGGGCGTCGTCGGGGCCTGGGCCACCGCGGTCGCCGGGACCACGAGCATCAGGAGGACGGCGGCGGTGCAGACCGGGCGCATGTGGCCGCAATCCTAGATGAGACGGGATCAGTTGAGCGGGCGTACCGGCGCGGCCACGCGTCCGCCGACGCGCGCCACGAGCGCGAGGATCGCGGTGATCGCCGAGAGGGCGCCGGCGATGAGCAGCGGGACCTGCCAGCTCCAGCTCAGCGCGGAGGCCAGCGCCACGCAGTTGTTGAGGCAGTGCAGCGCGATCGCCGGGTAGATCGAGCCGGTCTTCCAGTAGACGATGCACAGCAGCGTTCCCAGCAGGGCGAGCGGTGGAAGGAAGCCGATCGGCGACCCGAACGCGTGGACGAGCCCGAACAGGATGCCGGTGGCGATCGCGGCCCAGATCGGGGCGAGCTTGTCGCGCAGCGCGGTGAAGACGAACCCGCGGAAGAACAGCTCCTCGACGATCGGGGCGATGACGACGGCGAAGATGGCGATCCCGGCGACCTTCGCCGTGGTCGGGTTCTCCTTGAGCGTCCTGGTGATCGAGTCGGTCTCGTTCTGCAGGTGCAGCAGCCCGATCCACAGCCCGGAGAGGACGATGTAGACGACGGCGGCGGCCGTCGCCCACTTCAGCGCCAGCCAGACGTGCACCGAGCGCAGCCCGAACATGCGCGGCGCGGCGCTGCCGGGTCCGCCCAGGCGGGCGAAGACGACCGCGGACGCCACGAGCGAGCCGTCGAACACCAGGTTGGCGATCAGGGTCCAGCCGACGGGCAGGTTGTTCGTGTCCGAGCCCGTGGAGTCCGCGATCACGTAGACGATCGAGCCGAGGACGTTGCCCAGGAGCAGCCCGCTCAGCAGCGCGATGAACGCCGTCCACAGCGGCCAGCCCGGGCGCTCGCGGTCACCTTGGGGGGACTGGGGCGGCGGAACGTCGCCGCCGGGCTGCGGGGCCGCCGGGGGCAGCCACTCGGGGGGGAAGGTCGACACCGTCGCTCAGGGTAGGGCGAGGAGTCCGCGCAGGTCGGAGATCACGGTGACGGGGTGGTCGTCCGCGTCCGCGGCGGGGTCCGGGAGGTCGGTGGCGCCCTCGCGGTCCAGGAGGATCGGCCGGACGCCCGCCGCCCGGGCGCCGACGACGTCCTCGCCGTAGGTGTCGCCGACGTGGATGGCGTCCCGCGGCTGCGCCCCGAGCTCGCGCAACGCGGTGGTGAACGGGAGCGGATCGGGCTTGGAGGCGCCGAGCAGGGCGGAGATGGCCACCGCGTCGAAACGCGCGGCGAGACCGGTCCGTTCCAGGACCTCCAGGAGCGAGACGTCCCAGTTGGAGACGACCGCGAGGCGATGGCCGCGGGCGCGGAGCGCGTCGAGCACCTCGATCGTCTCCGGGAACGGCACGAAGACGATCGCCTCCACGAGGATCGCGGTCAGCCCGTCGGGTCCGTCGAGCGCCAGCCCGTCGCCGGGCGCGCCGAGCGCGTCGCGCAGCACGCCGGCGCACTCGCGGCGCAGGGCCGCGAGCGAGGGGCCGTCGATCGCCCGGTCGTGCTCGCGGCGGTAGTGGGCGACCTCGGCCTTCATCGCCGCCCGCGCGGCGTCCTCGCCGATCTGGACGCCCAGGCGCTGGGCCAGCAGCGTCCGCAGGCGCGCAGCGGGCGCGACGAAGGTGACGATCGTCCCCATCGCGTCGAGGAGGATCGGGGCGCGCGGAGCCATCAGGCGACGAAGTGCCAGGTGGCGAACTGGGCGGCGGACACGGCGAGCAGGATCGCACTCACGACCAGCGCCGGGATCCGCAGCCGCCGGTGGCGAGACAGCAGCCACCCCAGCCACATCCACAGCGGGAACGCCACGAGGACGAAGCGCGGGAACGACATCAGCGGCTGAGGGACGACGGGGTAGGAGAGCGGCACGGCGAGCGAGGCGACGACGTACGCCGCGTACGCCGCCGGGAGCCGCCGCACCACGCCGATCAGCGCGATCAGGACCAGCGGCACCCACGCGAAGAGCCCGACGTTGATGCGCGCGATCGCCATCGGGTCCCCGCCCGCGATCGGGAAGTAGATCCGGTCCCCGTCCCCGCCCACCCCGGCGACGAGCTGGCGCACCCCGGCCCACGCGGCGACCGCGCCGTCCTTCACCCCGCCCAGCGGCCCGGCCCACTGGCGATACCAGACGTCCTGGGCGTCGAACGGCGCCTTCGGGTCCAGCCCGGCCAGCTGCAGCCCGATCGGGAAGACCAGCAGCCCGATCGGCACGAGCGCCAGCCACGCCAGCTGCCGCCACGACGCGCGACCCCAGCCGAGCATGAGCAGCGCGAGCAGCACCGCGATGCCGGTCGAGCGGGTCGCCGCCGCACCCGCGCCGAGGATCCCCGCCCACACCCAGCGGTCGCGCCGGGCAGCCAGCACCGCTCCGACGGTCAGGGCGAGGAACAGCGACTCGCTGTAGATCGCCGAGAAGAAGAAGGCCATCGGCGAGAAGGCCAGGGCCAGGACCGTCCAGCGCGCGGCGTCGGGGCCGAGCTCGAGCGCCGTCAGCTCGTGCAGGGCGACCAGCGCGGCCAGGAAGCAGAGCGTGGAGAGCAGGACGGCGACGATCAGCCCGCTGCCCAGCGCCTTCAGCACGAGCGGGTAGAGCGGGAAGAAGGCGGCGGTCGGACCGTCCTCGTAGCCGAAGCGAGCGACCTGCAGGAACCAGATCCCGTCCCAGCGCGCGGCCGGGGAGAACCAGATGCCGCCGGCCATCCCGGTCGGGTCGAAGCCGGCGGCGCGCGAGCTCAGACCCCAGATCCCCACGGCGCCCATCGAGGCCGCCCAGACGAGGACGCGGGAGGTCCACACGGCCGTCCACGACCGGCGCAACGCCGGCGAGGGCGCCCAGGTGCGTCCGCGCGAAGCTCCGATACGGTCCTCGGCCATGGCGCACGATGGTGCCACGCCGCTGGCCGCACTCTGGTCCTCTCACCAGAACATCCTCACCGCGATCGTCTCGTTCGCGGTCGCCGTCGCGCTCGCCGCGCTGGTCGATCGCGCCCTCAGCCGTCGCGGGCGCACGCTTTCCCGCCGGCTGGACCTGACGCCGGAGTCGGCCACGCGGCTGCGCTTCCTGCGCCGCGCGATCGTCGCCACGATCGTCGCGATCGGCGCGTTCGTCGCCGCCTCCCAGTTCCAGGCGCTGGACAGCATCGCCACCTCGATCCTGGCCTCGGGCGCGCTGGCCGCGGCGGTGCTCGGCTTCGCGGCGCGCCAGACGCTGGCCAACGTCATCGCGGGCGTGATGATCGCGATCACCCAGCCGCTGCGCATCGGCGACGAGGTCGCCTTCGAGGGCGAGTCCGGTCGCGTCGAGGACGTGCGCCTGACCTACACCTACATCCGCAACGGCGCCGGCGCCCGCGTGATCGTCCCCAACGAGCGCCTGGCCGCCGGGATCCTGCGCAACGACTCGATCCTCGAGCCCGTCGTGGCGACCGACGTCTCGCTGTGGCTCGCCGCCGACGCCGACGCCAACGCGGCGGTCGCCGCGATCCGGCGCGCGGTTCCCGACGTCGAGGCGACGATCGCGGAGGTCGCCTTCGACTCCACGCGGATCAAGGTCGCGGGCGGCATGGGCGACCCGCACACGCGTGCCTCCCGCGAGAACGAGCTGCGCGCCGCGGCCTTCGCCGCCCTGCGCGACGCCGGCCTGCGCTGACGTACACTCGCGCGGCAGGTGTCCCGTCGCGAACGACAGCGGCGGCGCCGAGGACACAGCCACGGCGCCGCGCGCATCCTCTTCCTCGGCCTCGGCGTGGCCATCACCGTCGCCGCGCTCGGGGTGCTGGGCGGCGTGGGCTGGGTCGTGTCGGTCGCGAGCTCGGGTCCGCAGATCACCGATCTCAAGCCGGTCGATCCGGGGTCCAGCTCCGTCGTCTACGCCGCGGACGGCTCCCGGCTGGGCTTCATCCAGTCCGACGTGCTGCGCACCCCGATCCCGCTGCGCGCGATCCCGCGGGTCATGCGCGAGGCGACGATCGCCATCGAGGACAAGCGCTTTTTGACGCACGAGGGCGTCGACTTCGAGGGGATCGTGCGCTCCGGGGTCAAGAACCTGACCAGCCAGGGCCGGACGATCCAGGGCGGTTCGACGCTGACCATGCAGCTGGTGCGCAACCTGTACACCGACGATCACGTCCGCGAGGGGATCGAGGGCTACAAGCGCAAGATCCGCGAGGCGAAGCTGGCCGAGGAGCTCGAGGACCTCCACTCCAAGCCGTGGATCCTCCAGCAGTACCTCAACAACATCCCGTACGGGACGGTCGGCGGCCAGGAGGCGCTCGGGGTCCAGGCCGCGGCGCGCGTCTTCTTCGACAAGCCGGCCAGCCGCCTGAAGCTGCACGAGGCGGCGCTGCTGGCCGGGCTGCCGCAGGCGCCGTCGCAGTACAACCCGTTCCTGGATCCGCGGCGGGCCAGGCAGCGCCGCGACGAGGTGCTGCGGGCGATGGCGCAGCAGGGGCTGGTCACGCCGGTCGCCGCACAGGCCGCGATCGCCCACCGCCTCGGGGTGGCACGGTCGCGCTTCTACACCGCGCGCCGCGAGAGCTCGTTCTTCGACTTCGTCCGGTCCGAGCTGATCGAACGCTACGGCGCGGCGCAGGTGCGCAAGGGCGGCCTGCGGATCCGCACGACCGTCGACCTGGACCGCCAGCGCCAGGCGCGCGCGGCGATGGCCTCGGTGCTCGACCAACCCGGCGACCCGTCCTCGGCGATCGTGACGATCGACCCCGCCAACGGCCACATCCTCGCGATGGCGTCCTCCCGGTCCTACGCGCGCTCGAAGTTCAACCTCGCCGCCCAGGGCCGGCGCCAGCCCGGCTCGACCTTCAAGGTCATGGTCCTGATGACGGCGCTGGCGCGCGGCGTGGATCCGCGGCGCACCTTCTACACGTCCAAGCCGCTGAAGCTCGACGACCCCGACTGGGGCCCGATCGACGTCTCGACCTACGCCGACACCTACATGGGCCGGGCCGACCTCGTGCGCGCGACGCTCGCCTCGGACAACTCGATCTACCAGCAGCTCGACCTCGACCTGGGACCCGACAAGGTCAAGGCGACGGCGCGGGCGATGGGCATCCGCTCCCCGCTCTACGGCTACCCGGCCGAGGGGCTGGGCGGCCTGAAGTACGGCGTCTCGCCGCTGGAGATGGCCAACGCCTACGCGACCATCGCCAACGGCGGCCACCGCAACCGCCCGAGCGCGATCACCGAGGTGACCTGGCCCGACGGCCACACCGACCAGCTCGGGCGGGCGCGCCGCGTGAAGGCGTTCTCCGACGGGGTCACGCACGAGGCGACGAAGATCCTGCAGCAGAACATCCAGGCGGGCACGGGCACCGCGGCCGACATCGGCTGCCCGGCGGCGGGCAAGACGGGGACGACGGACGACTTCCGCGACGCCTGGTTCGTCGGCTTCACGCCGAAGCTGGCCACCTCCGTCTGGGTGGGCTACGCCGACCGGCAGGTCGAGATGCGCTCCGTCCACGGGATCTCGGTGGCCGGCGGCACGTTCCCCGCGCAGATCTGGGGCCGGTACATGAAGACCGCCAAGGGCCGCTCCTGCGAGCCGTTCGCCGCGCCGAAGGAGCCGTTCAGGGCCGTCCCGTTCTTCGGCACGTACGCGACGACGGGCGTGCCCGGCCGCACGGGAACGCTCGACCAGGGGGCGGCCGGTGCCCTCGAGTCGGGCACGAAGCGGAAGTCGTCCTCCTCGCCGACCGGGCGCAAGCGCTACCCCAAGGGCGAGTACGAGGCCCCGCCGCAGAAGGCGCCCGCGACCCCGGCGCCCCCGCAGGCGCCGTCCGCGCCCGCGCCGGACCCCACGTCGGACCCGCCGCCCGAACCGGCTCCCGTCCCGGCGGCCACCCCGC
>JAOPZL010000176.1 GCA_025964175.1 Solirubrobacterales bacterium | reverse complement strand
GGCGGTCTCGCCGCTCGCCGTGTCGCGGCGCCAGAAGCGCAGCCAGCGCCGCCGGGCCGGTGAGGCCGCCTCACCGAATGCCGGCGGGGCCAGCGCGGTGGCGCCGGCCGAGGCCGGCGCCCGGTCCTCGACCGCTGTGGCGGTCGTGGCCGTGGACTCCTGCAGCCGCTGCGGTTCGGCCTCCGGCTCGGGCTCGGGGGCCAGCGGCGTTGCCGCCCGCGGCTCCTGCGCCTTCGCCGTCAGCGTCACCTTCGTACCCCAGCCGGACGCGGTCAACTCGACCGTGCCGCTCGCGTGCTCGCCCTCCCAGGCAACCGCCGACTCGGGCTCCACCCTGGTGATCGTGATCTCGCCGAATGCCGCCAGGTGGCGGGTCAGGGATTCGACGTCGGACACCTCCGCCCACAGCTCCGGAGGTGACTTGACCAGCGTGCGTTGGACCTGCATCGCAGTGGGCTTCCCCGGCGCCGCGTGATGTCCTTCCGAAGAATCCTCGCTGCCGCGCCGGCCGCTCGGCGGACAGGTGAGCGGCCGTGGGCGCCTACGGTGCCGCGGGATCGCCGCGGCGGGCCCAGGGGCCGCCGCCGACGGAGCGCAGCATCAGGTACGACAGCCAGATGCCCACGACGAAGAGCGGGACGCCCATCGCGACGCGCGCGATCCCGAGCGCGAGCAGCGCGCTGGCCAGGTAGAGCGGCAGCTGGACGGCGATCCGCAGCGCGAAGAGCCCGACCCAGATCCAGCTCGTGCGCGAGTAGGCGCGCAGCAGCGCGGGATCGTCGCGCCACCCGTTGCCCTCGCGGGTGATCGAGCCGACCATCACGCCGAGCAGCGGCCAGCGCGCGACGATCGAGATCGCGAACGCGGAGCCGTAGGCGAGGTTCAGCAGCAGCCCGGGCAGGAAGAAGTTCTCCGCCTTGCCGGTGCGGGTCGCGACGTAGCCGGCGATCGCGACGCCGGCGACGCCCGACAGCGCGAAGAGCGGCGTCTGGCGGCGGGCGATCCGGGCCACGGCGAGCACGGCGGCCAGCGCGACGGCGGCGATCGCCGCGGTCTTCGTGCTCTGGCCGCTCGCCGTGTAGACCGCCACGAAGACGGCTGCGGGCAGCGACGACTCGGCCAGGCCGAGCCATCCGCCGACGGCGGCGGCCAGCGACGGCGGGGCCGCTTCGGGGAGCGGACCGGCCGCGTGGGGTTCGTCGTCCATCTCGGGCAGCTCAGTCGCTCGGCTGGTACTCGCCGAAGACGTCGCGCATGGCGCCGCAGACCTCGCCCATCGAGGCACGGTCGCGCAGGGCGTCCTTCAGGACGGGCAGCAGGTTGTCGGTACCGCGGGCCGTCTCGCGGATCGACTCCAGGCGCGAGGCGACGAGCTCCTGGTCGCGATCGGCCTTGAAGGCCGCGAGGCGATCGACCTGGCCGTGCTCGGTGGCCGGGTCGACCTTCAGCAGGTCCTCGATCTCGATCTCGTCCTCGACGTACTTGTTGACGCCGACGACGATGTCCTGGCCCGTGCGGTAGCGCTCCTGGTAGCCCCAGGCCGACTCCTCGATCTCGTTCTTGATGAACGAGATCGCCTCGGCCGAGCCGCCGAGCTGGTCGACGCGGGCGATCAGCTCGGTCGCGCGCGCCTCGATCTCGTCGGTCAGCGACTCGACGAAGTACGAGCCCGCGAACGGGTCGACGGTGTCGGTCGCGCCCGACTCGTGGGCGATGACCTGCTGGGTGCGCAGGGCGATCTTCGCGGCGCGCTCGCTGGGCAGCGCGAGCGCCTCGTCGTAGCCGTTGGTGTGCAGCGACTGGGTGCCGCCGCAGACCGCGGCGAAGCCCTGCAGGGCGACGCGCATGATGTTGTTCTGCGGCTGCTGGGCGGTCAGCGTCACGCCGCCCGTCTGCGTGTGGAAGCGCAGCATCATCGACTTCGGGTTCTGCGCGCCGAAGCGGTCGCGCATGATGTGCGCCCACATGCGCCGGGCCGCGCGGAACTTCGCGACCTCCTGGAAGACGTTGTTGTGGCCGTTGAAGAAGAAGGCCAGCCGCGGGGCGAAGTCGTCGACGGCGAGTCCGGCGTCGATCGCCGCCTGCACGTAGGCGATGCCCGACGACAAGGTGAACGCGACTTCCTGAACGGCGGAGGCGCCCTTCTCGCGGAAGTGGTACCCGGAGATCGAGACGGTGTTCCAGCGCGGCACGTTCTCCTTGCAGTAGGAGAACAGGTCGGTCGTCAGCCGCATCGACGGGCCCGGCGGGTAGATGAAGTTCCCGCGGGCGATGTACTCCTTGAGGATGTCGTTCTGCGTCGTGCCGCGCAGCGCCTTGGACTCGACGCCCTGCTCCTCGCCGACGAGCTCGTAGAGCAGCAGCAGGACCGCGGCGGGCGCGTTGATCGTCATCGACGTCGTGACCTGATCGAGCGGGATCTGGTCGAACGCGGTGCGCATGTCGTCGATCGTGTCGATCGCGACGCCGGTCCGGCCGACCTCGCCCAGGCAGCGCGGGTCGTCGGAGTCCAGGCCGAGCTGGGTCGGCAGGTCGAAGGCCATCGAGAGGCCGCTCGCGCCCTGCGCCAGCAGGTAGCGGTAGCGCTCGTTGGACTCCTTGGCCGTCGCGAACCCCGCGTACTGGCGCATCGTCCACAGCTGCTTGCGGTACATCTCGCGATGCGGGCCGCGGGTGTACGGGAACTCGCCGGCCTCGCCGAGCTCGAGCTGCTCGGGCAGGTCCGACGCGTCATAGCGCTCCTGGACCTCGATGCCCGAATCGGTGAAGCGACGCGGGTCGTCGGGGCCGACGATCGGGGCGACGGTGATCCGCTCGGGGGTCGTGGCCATGTGCGAAAGGCTACCCACCGGCTGCGCACGGACGCGCCGGGGTGGACCGTGGACGAACGTTCTATATCGCAGCGCACGCGCGATCGGGCACGCTTGCGCCGTGGCGGGTGCACGGACGCGCCCGCCTGAAGCTTTGTGCGGGGGCGGTCTTGCCCCGTCGAGGGGAGCGTGTGCGGCGCGAGGCCGAGAGCCTTGCGCCGCGCACGGGGGTTTCCCCGGAAGTACGCTGGGGCGCATGCTGATCCGCGTCCGTCTCTTCGCCCAGCTGCGTGAGCGCGCGGGGGCCTCCTCGCTCGAGCTCGACCTGCCCGACGGCGCCCGCGTGGCCGACGCCCTGGCCGCGGTCGGCGATCTCGCCGACGGGCTCCCGCTCGTCATGGCCGTCAACCGCGAGTACGCCACGGCCGAGCAGCCGCTGCACGCCGCCGACGAGCTCGCGCTGGTGCCGCCTGTCTCCGGCGGCAGCGGGGAGCCGGAGTCCGCGGCGGCCGGGGCATCGATCGAGCCGTCCTCCCTGCATTGGGCGATCGTCGACCACGAGCTCTCGCTCGACGCGCTGCACGCGCGCGTGCGCGATCCGCGCGCCGGCGCCATCGTCACCTTCTCGGGCAACACCCGCGACGTCGACTTCCTCGACTACGAGGCCTACGCCGAGATGGCGGTGGCCGAGCTGGAGCGGATCGTCCGCGAGGTCGCCTCGCGGCACGGGCTGTGCGCCGCCGCCGCCGAGCACCGCCTCGGCCGCGTCGGGCTGGGCGAGGCATCGGTCATCGTCGCCGCCTCGGCTCCGCATCGCCCGGAGGCCTTCCTCGGCGCCCGCGCGCTGATCGACGAGATCAAGGCGCAGCTGCCGATCTGGAAGCGCGAGGAGGGCGAGTTCGTGCCGGGGTCCGTTCCCCGCCCGCGCGACTGACGCCCACCCGCAATTAGGGCTCCCTACCATGGGCACAGCCCATGTCGAAGCGCCTCAAGCCGAAGAAGAAGTGCTGCAAGAGCAAGCCTCGTTGCAAGCGCTGCCCCGTGCGGCTGAAGTTGCTGGAGAAGCAGCGGAAGAGCTAGCCTTCCGCCCCATGGCTACCTGTCTCGTTACCGGTGGCGCCGGTTTTCTGGGTTCGCATCTGTGCGATGAGCTGCTCGGGCGTGGGCATCGCGTGATCTGTGTGGACAACCTCGAGACGGGTTCGTTGCGCAACATCGCGCATATCCGCCGGCCCGAGTTCACGCATCTGAACCTGGACATCACCGCGCCGTACTTCGTGGACGAGCCGGTGGACTTCGTCTTTCATCTGGCGTCGCCGGCGTCGCCGATCGACTACCTGCGTCTGCCGCTGCACACGCTGAAGGTCGGCTCCTATGGGACGCATCACACGCTGGGGCTGGCCAAGCTGCATCGGGCGCGGTTCTTGACCGCCTCGACCAGCGAGGTGTACGGCGATCCGCAGGTCCATCCGCAGCCGGAGTCCTACTGGGGTCATGTGAACCCGATCGGGCCGCGCGGGGTCTATGACGAGGCCAAGCGCTATGCCGAGGCGCTGACGATGGCCTATCACCGTCAGCAGGGCGTGGACACGGCGATCGTGCGGATCTTCAACACGTACGGTCCGCGGATGCGTCCGCACGACGGGCGGGCGATCCCGACGTTCCTGCGCCAGGCGCTGCAGAACCGGCCGATCACCGTGTTCGGCGACGGGTCGCAGACGCGGTCGTTCTGCTTCGTCTCCGATCTGATCCGCGGGATCATCGCGCTGAGCGAGTCGGGCTATCACCAGCCCGTCAACATCGGCAACCCCGACGAGTACACGCTGCTGCAGCTGGCCCAGGCCGTCATCGAGGTGACGAACTCCTCGTCGGAGATCGTCTACGAGGCGCTGCCGACCGACGACCCGCAGGTCCGCCAGCCCGACACCACCCTCGCCCAGCAGATCCTCGGCTGGTCGCCGGAGGTCACCCTGCTCGACGGACTGCGCCGAACCATCGACGAAGCCGGGATCGACACCCTCGTCGGGAACGGCCTGCGCTGACCGCCAAACACACAACTTCCTGCCCGTTGCCCCGTTGCAGCAGATAGGAGACATGGCGCGCGACACAGCCCAGACTGGACGCACGGAGGGCACCGAGGACCTCGGTGGCGACTCCGGCATCCCGTATGTCCGGACGCCGAGCTTCCCACCACCCGGGCAGGACATGCGCCGCAAGCGCCCGCCGCTGCTGTCGTTCCTGCTGCGGATGGAGACGATGCGCCGCGCCGCGCGCGTCCTCTCGCTCATGGGGCTGGACCTCGTCGCGGTCTTCCTCGCCATCTTCACCGCGCTCGGCCTCAAGGCCGCGATCCGCGACACGCTGAACACCCACGAGGTCTTCGCGCAGAGCAAGGACTTCGTCTCCTTCGCGTTCCTGCTGACCGCGCTCCTCTTCGCCCGCTCCGGGCTGTACACCGACCGTGCCGCGCGCCCCGGCCTGTCGCGCATCGTCGCCTGCCTGTTCCAGGTGATGCTCGTCGCGCTCGTCTACGCGCTGGTCAACGGCGAGGACTTCTCCAGCTACTACATCTTCTACGGCTCGCTCTTCTTCGGCGTCCTCTACGTCGGCGGCTTCCGCTTCCTCTACGAGGTGCTGACCGGGGCGATCCTGCGCGCCGCCGGCTACCAGCGCCGCGCCGTGCTCATCGGCACCGGCGGCCACATCGAGGACGTCGGCCACGCGCTCGCCGACGCGCCGCACTCGCCGATCAACGTGGTCGGCTTCATCTCGCTGACGCCGCGCCCCGACAACGGGCTGCGCTCGCTGGGAACGTTCGAGTCGCTCGAGGAGGCGCTGCGGACGAACCGGATCGACGAGGTCATCATCGCCGACCCCGACTTCCCGCAGGAGAAGGCCGTCGACCTCGTCGACAAGTGCCACGGGATGGGCGTGCGCGTGCGTATCGCGCCGTCGACGATGGAGATCCTCGTCCACCGCGCGGAGTTCGTGCCCGGCCAGTCGGTGCCGCTGTTCGAGCTCAAGCCGCCGGTCTTCGAGGGCTTCGACTACCTCCTGAAGCGCTCGTTCGACATCGTCGTCTCGACGTTCCTGCTCGTCGTGCTGAGCCCGATCCTGCTCGCCGCCGCGCTCGCGGTGCGGCTCACCTCGCGCGGGCCGGTGCTCTACCACTCGATCCGCCCGGGCGTCGGCACCAAGCTGTTCGCCTGCTTCAAGTTCCGCACGATGTACTTCGGCGCCGACCTCCAGCAGGCCGAGCTCGAGGTGCTCAACGAGGCGGGCGGCGCGATCTTCAAGATCCGCGACGACCCGCGCGTCACGCCGGTCGGTCGGCTCCTGCGCCGCTACTCGATCGACGAGCTGCAGCAGCTGATGAACGTGCTGCGCGGCGAGATGTCGCTCGTCGGCCCGCGGCCGCTGCCCGAGCGCGACTTCGCGCGCCTCGAGGAGTGGCACAAGAAGCGCTACCTCGTCACGCCCGGGATCACCGGCCTGTGGCAGGTGTC
>JAOPZL010000426.1 GCA_025964175.1 Solirubrobacterales bacterium | reverse complement strand
CGCGCCCCTGCGGCCGCCCCTGCGGCCGCCGCTCAAGGCCGCGGCGCCCGCGCCGACCACCGCGGTGTGAGCGATCTTCCGTCCGTGACCGGCCTGATGGCCGTCTTCAACGGCGAGCGGTTCGTCGCCGAGGCCCTGCTCAGCGTCATGGAGCAGGACTACCCCGCCGACCGGCTCGACGTCGTCGTCGTCGACGACGGCTCGACGGACGCGACGGCCGACATCGTCTCCGCGATCGCCGACGCGCACCCCGGCCGGGTCCACCTGATCCGCCAGGCCAACGCCGGCAACTGCGCGGCCACGAACGTGGCGATCGAGGCCGCGGAGGGCGAGATCCTCGCCGTCATCGACGCCGACGACGCGTGGCCGCCCAACAAGACCCGCCGCCAGGTCGCGCTCCTGACGGCCCGGCCGGAGGTCGGCCTCGTCTACGGCGACATGACGGTGATCGACGAGCAGGGCACGGTCGTCCAGCAGTCGTGGCTGGCCAACGACGTCACCCCCCAGGGGCTGGGCGCGGGCGGCCTGCTGGCCGGCAACAACGTCACCGGCTCCTCGATCATGCTGCGCGCCGACATCGCCCGCGCGATCTGCCCGATGCCCGTCGACCTGCCCTACGCCGACTGGTACTTCGCGGTCTGCGTCGCCGAGCGGTGCCCGATCGCCTACCTCGAGCGCCCCCGCACGCTCTACCGCCTGCACGACGACAACACGTGCCTGGGCACGCAGGGCCCCCGGCGCGAGCGCGAGCTGCGCAAGGCGCTGCGCTTCCAGCGCTGGTGCCTGCGGCGGCTGCTCCCGGGCGGCGCGACCGCCCAACAGCTGGCGGAGGCATGGGCCGCCTTCGAGCGCAACACCCGCGAGGTGCTCGAGCTGGCCGGCACCCCGTTCGCCGTCGTGATCGAGGTCAGCGACGCCGAGCGCGTCACCGCCCGTGCCGGCGTCGAGCTCGGCGAGCGCGAGCTGCGCCGCGGCGACCCGGCCTCCGCCCTCTTCCACTTCGTCGTCGCCGCCGCGACCGACCCGTTCGCCGCCGCCGCCCGCACCGGCCTGGAGGTCTCCCTCGCGACCGTGGACCCGAGCGTCGCCATGGAGGGCCAGGACCCGCTGCAGGCCACCGCCCCGTTCGTCGTGACCGCCGACGCGGCCGAGCTGCTGCAGCGCCCCGAGCTGCTGCGCGCGTACGTCGCGGCGCTGGAGGGCCAGAGCGGCGTCAGCCTCGCCATCGACGCCTCCACGCTGGACCCCGAACGCGCGGGCGCCGACCTCTCCGGGCTCGTCGACGCCACCCCCGGTGCCGACGACCTGGACCTCATCGCGATCATCCGCCCGCTCGACGAGCTCGGCCGCGCGCGCTTCGCCGCGGGGACCCACGCGCTGCTGGGCGAGCAGGCGCTGCCGGGCCACGCGGCCCCCCGCTTCGGCACGAGCAGCCTGGCCTCGCTGAGCGCCCTCGCGGCGCGCGCGGGAGCCGCCGCGGCCGCGGCGACGAACTGACCGGGCGCCGGCGCCCGCGCTGACCGACCCGCTCTGGCACCATCAGGGCGTGCCCATCGGCCGCTCCTTCCAGCTCGCACGGATCTTCGGGATCCGCATCGGCGTCAGCGCGAGCTGGTTCGTCGTCCTCTTCTACTTCATCTTCGTCCTGTCGGACTCGTTTCGCAACGTGCTCCACGGGTCCGACACCCAGGCCTACGCGGTCGCGGTCGCCGCGGCGCTGCTGTTCTTCGGCTCGCTGATCCTCCACGAGCTCGGCCACGCTCTGGAGGCCCGGCGCAGCGGGATCGGGATCACCGGCATCGACCTGTGGTTCTTCGGCGGGATGGCGAAGATGGATCGCGACCCGTCATCGCCCGGCGAGGAGTTCCGCGTCTCGTTCGCCGGACCCGCCGTGACGATCCTCATCGTCGCCGTCTGCGTCGCCATCGGCACCGCGATCGACGGGCGCAGCTTCATCGACACCGCCCTGCTGGACCCGGGCTCGACGAGCAGCGCGGGCATCCTCCTGCTCGGCTGGCTGGCGACGATCAACGCGTTCCTGCTCGTCTTCAACCTGATCCCGGCGTTCCCGCTGGACGGAGGGCGCATCGCGCGGGCGGTCATCTGGAAGCTCACCGGGAACAAGAACACCTCGACCCGCTGGGCCGGGCGCGCCGGCCAGGTCTTCGCCTATGCAATGGGCGGCTTCGGCCTCTACCAGCTGTTCAAGGGCAACACCAGCGGCATCTTCTACGCCGTGCTCGCCGTCTTCCTGGCCCAGGCGGCCAGCAGCGCCGTGCGCCAGAGCGCGATCGACGAGCGGCTGGAGGGCGTGACGGTCGGCGACGTCATGGACCCCAGCCCGTACACGGTCTCCGCCGACCTCACGGTGATGGAGGCCTCCGACCGCGTCTTCGCCGTCGAGGACTGGCCGTGGGTGCCGGTCGTCGAGGCCGACGGGCACTTCGCCGGCGTGCTGCACCGGGAGGCGATCGACCACGCGCTGGCCTCCGGTCAGCCCGCCCTGCCGGTCGGCGGCCTCGTCAAGGAGGACGGCTGGCGCTGGCGGATCAGCACGAGCGAGCCGCTGGAGGCGCTCATCGGCACCGACGGGCTGCGCCACCTCGGAGCGGTGTTCGCCGTGGATGACGACGGGATCCTGCGCGGTGTGGTTAGCATTGACCAGGTTCGCCGGGCGCTGACCCCCGCACCCCACTGACCCCCGCCGCCGGCCATGGGGTCTAGACCTCGGTGCGCCCTCCGGTGTCCTTGTTGCGCAGGCCGATCAGGTTGCCGATCTTCAGCAGCGGGTCGAACTTGCGGTCGACGACGCGCTCCTTCATCGGGATGATCGCGTTGTCGGTGATCTTGATGCCCTCGGGGCAGACCTCGGTGCAGCACTTGGTGATGTTGCACATGCCCAGGCCGGCGGCGCCCTGGACCAGCTCGCGGCGGTCGTGGGTGTCGAGCGGGTGCATGTCGAGCTCGGCGTACCGCAGGAAGAAGCGCGGGCCGGCGAAGGCGGGCTTGTTCTCCTCGTGGTCACGGATGACGTGGCAGGTGTCCTGGCACAGGAAGCACTCGATGCACTTGCGGAACTCCTGCCCGCGCTCGACGTCGACCTGCGCCATCCGGCGCTTGTTGTCCGCGTCGCGGGGCGGCGGCGCGAACGACGGCAGCTCCTTCGCCTTCTCGTAGTTGTAGGACACGTCGGTGACCAGGTCGCGGATCACCGGGAAGGCTCGCATCGGCGTGACCGTGATGGTCTCGGACTCGGCGAAGTCGGACAGCCGGGTCATGCAGAGCAGCCGCGGCCGGCCGTTGATCTCGGCGCTGCAGGAGCCGCACTTGCCGGCCTTGCAGTTCCAGCGGATGGCCAGGTCGCCGGCCTGGGTCGCCTGCACCCGGTGCAGCGCGTCGAGCACGACCTCGCCGTCGGAGACCTCGACCGTGTGGTCGACGAGGTCGCCGCCGCCCTGGTCGCCGCGCCAGATCCGCATCTTCAGGTCATAGCCCATGTCATTTCTCCTCGAAGTGCTTCTTGAGCTCGTCCGGCATCACCGGGAGCGGCTTCTCGTGCAGGTCGACGCCGGTGCCGGCGGCGTTCAGGTTGACGACGAGGTTCTTCGTGCCCCACTCCGCGTTGGGGCCGGGGAAGTCGTCGCGGGTGTGGCCGCCGCGCGACTCCTCGCGCGCCAGCGCCGCCTTGGCGATGCACTCGCTGACGATCAGCATGTTGCGCAGGTCGATCGCGAGGTGCCAGCCGGGGTTGTACTGCCGGTGCCCCTCGACCTTCATGGACGCCGCGCGCACCTTGAACGCCTCGATCTCGGAGAGCGACTCCTCGAGCTCGGAGCCGGTGCGGATGATGCCGACCAGGTCGTTCATCGACTGCTGGAGGTCGGACTGGATCGTGTAGGGGTTCTCCCCGCCCTCGACCTCGAACGGCGCCAGCGCGCTCTCCTGGGCCGCCTTGACGTCGGCCTCGTCGACCTTCGGCCGGTTGTCGCCCAACGACTTCGCGTAGTCCGTCGCCGCCTCGCCGGCCCGCTTGCCGAAGACCAGCAGGTCACCGAGCGAGTTGCCGCCGAGCCGGTTGGAGCCGTGCATGCC
>JAOPZL010000379.1 GCA_025964175.1 Solirubrobacterales bacterium | reverse complement strand
CGGCGCCAGGCGTCGATGTGGGCGACCTCCATCGGGTCGACGTTCTCCCACAGTCCCGTCTGCGGCGTGCGGAAGTCGGGGATCCCGGACGGCACCGAGATCCCCGCCCCCGTCAACGCGACGACCGAGCGGGCGTCGCGCAGCAGCTCCGCGAGCTGGGTTACCTGCCCTGCCACTTCGCGGCGCGCTTACCCAGGAACGCCGCGATGCCCTCGCGTGCGTCCTCGCTGGCGAAGACCGCGCCGAACGCCGCCTTCTCCGCCTCGAGCCCCTCGTCGAGGTCACCGGCCGCCGAGACCGTCTTGATCTGCTGCAGCGCGAGCGGCGCCTGCCCGGCGAGCTTGCGGGCCCACGCGAGCGCGGTGTCCAGCAGCTCGTGGTCGGGGACGGCCTGGCTGACCAGGCCGAACTCGTAGGCCTCCTCGCCGGTGATCGCGTCGCCGGTGAGGTTCATCTCCAGCGCCTTGGACGCGCCGACCAGGCGGGCCAGCCGCTGGGTGCCGCCGAAGCCGGGGATGATCCCCAGGTTGATCTCGGGCTGGGCGAACAGCGCCGACTGCGCGGCGATGCGCACGTCGGCCGCCATCGCCAGCTCGTTGCCGCCGCCGTAGGCGATCGAGTTGACCGCGGCGATCGTGGCGATCGACGACTGCTCGAACTCGCGAAACAGCGCGTGGGCGGCCTCCAGCAGGTCTCCGCCGCTGTCGGCATCCAGCCGGGTGAACGCCTTGATGTCGGCGCCCGCGCTGAAGACCAGCGGGTTGCCGGAGGCGAACACGAGCGCGCGGACGTCGGTGGTCTTGACGTGCTCCCACACCGTGCGCAGCCCGTCGACGACGGCGGGCGCGATCGAGTTGGCCGGCGGGTTGTTGATCCAGACGATCGCGGTGGTGCCGCGCGTCTCCAGCTGGACCGGGCCGTCGGAGAACGCCTCGTCGGGGCGCGGCCACGGGAAGAAGCCCTGGCCGGCCTTCTGGCCCAGCCGCCCCTGGGTGACCAGGCGGCGCAGGACGGTCGGGGGCGCGAACCGCTCGCCGTAGCGCTCGGCGGCGTTCTCCAGGCGCTCCAGGGAGACGTCCAGGCCCTCGATGTCGGCGCGCATGAGCGGCGGCAGGATGCCGCGGCGCGGGTCCAGGCCGGCGCCGGCCATCAGGCCCAGGTCGATCGCGCGTGTCTGGGCGACGCCTTCCTCCAGGACGAGGCAGGCCTCGACGAGCATCTTCAGCGTGTACAGCTCGGCCAGCTCGTCGCCGTCGGCCTCGGCGTCGCCGGGGAGCTGCGCGACCCCGTCCTTGTAGAAGCCGTCGCCGCCCGTCTTGGCGCCGAGCTTGCCCTCGGCCACCAGCCGGCGCATGCCCTGGTGGACGTAGAAGCGGTCGCCGCCGTAGGACTCGGCGAGGTACTCGCCCACGTGGGCGACGGTGTCCAGGCCGAGCAGGTCGATCAGGACGAACGGGCCCATCGGCGCGACGTTCTTGGCGGCCACGCCCTCGTCGATCGACGCGATCGACAGCCCGCGCTCCTCCTGCGCGCGGAAGACCTCCGACAGGGCCGAGGTGAGGATGCGGTTGACGACGAAGCCGGGGACCTCGGCGCAGGTGATCGGCTGCTTCTTGATCGCCTGCGCGAAGTTGATGGCGGCGGTCGCCGTCTCGGGCGAGGTCTCGTCGCCCTCGACGATCTCGATCAGCGGCATGACCGAGGCCGGGTAGAAGAAGTGGAAGCCGACGACCTGGTCGGGGCGCGAGGTCGCGTCGCCGATCTCGGCGATCGAGAGCGCGGACGTGTTGGTCGAGAGGATCGCGTGCCCGGGCGTGACCGCGTCGAGCTCGGCGAAGACGGCCTGCTTGATCTCCATCCGCTCGGGGACGGCCTCGATGACGAAGTCGACGTCGCCGAAGTCCTCGTAGCTCGTGGTGCCCGTGATGCGGCCCAGGATGTCGGCGACGTTCGCGTCGGCCTGCTCCTGGGTGATCTTCTCCTTCTTGACCAGCCGCGCCTGGGCGCCGGTGGTGACCTCGCGGGCCTTCGCCAGCCCGATGTCGACGAACTTCTGGTCGACGTCCTTGAGCAGGACGGGGATCCCGGCGGCGGCGACGACCTGGGCGATCTCCCCGCCCATCGTGCCGGCGCCGACGACGGCAGCCTTGAAGACGAACATGGCCCGGAGCCTATTGACTGGTGAGTCAACCGGCGACGGCCGGCGTGCTCCAGCTCGGGGTCCGTCAGGCCGACCCGTCGCGCAGCTCGGTGCGGATGGCGTCGATGGCCGCGGCCGCAGCGTCCAGGCGGGGCGCGATGTCCAGCGCCAGGCGGGTCCGCTCGGCCTCGCCGTCGGCGGTGAGCCGGTAGAAGCGACGCGACCGCCGCTCCGGGTGCTCCCACTCGCCGGCGATGAGGCCGTCGCCCTCGAGCTGGCGCAGCAGCGGGTACATCGTGTTGGGGTTGACGGCCAGCAGGCCGCCGGTCAGCTCCCCGATGCGCTCCATCAGCTGGTTGCCGTAGCTGGGCTCGTCGCCGCACAGCCGCAGCACGAGCAGCCGCAGCAGCCCCGCCCGGCGCAGGCCGGAGACGAGGGGGTCCGAGGAACCGGCACCGCCGGTCGACGCGCCGGCGGTGGCGTCCCTCGCATCGGCCGCCCCGGCCGCGCGGCGCGCGTCCTGCAGGGACGCTGCCTCGGCGACGGCCAGCTCGGTCGGGGTCGGGGTTCGGCGCGGGGACAGGACGCAGACGCTACCGGCGCGGCCACGACGAGCTCGGCCGGACGGGGCGCGATCTCGGTCGGCAGCCCGTCGCGCGACATCCGGCTGACCGGCTGCGTGCTGGTC
>JAOPZL010000337.1 GCA_025964175.1 Solirubrobacterales bacterium | reverse complement strand
CCCATCGCGAACGCGCCGCGCCCGTGGCAGGTGGCGACCAGCAGCTGGGCGTAGCTGGACATGAACGGGACGGTCATCTTGACGTCGTTGCGATCGGGCAGGACGAACTCGGGCCGGTCGCGGAACGACTTGATCATCGAGAAGATGTAGTCCCAGCGGCCGGCGTTCAGGCCGTAGGAGTGGTCGCGCAGCTCGTACAGGATCTCGTCCATCTGGAACGCCGCGGGCAGCGTCTCGATGAGCACGGTCGCCCGGAACGTCCCCGGCGCCAGCCCGAGCGCGCCCTCGGCCCAGACGAACACGTCGTTCCAGAGCCGGGCCTCGAGGTGGTGCTCCATCTTGGGCAGGTACAGGTACGGCGCGGAGCCGTGCGCGAGCAGTCGCGCGGCGCTGTGGAAGGCGAACAGGCCGAAGTCCAGGAACGCGCCGGCCAGCGGCTCGTCGCCGAACCGCACGTGCTTCTCGTCCAGGTGCCAGCCTCGCGGGCGCACGAGCAGCGTGGCGACGTCGTCGCGCAGCGCGTAGTGCCGCCCGTCGGAGCTCTCGTAGGTGATCGTGCCCTCGACGGCGTCGATCAGGTTGGCCTGGCCCGACACCTGGTTGGCCCACGTCGGCGAGTTGGCGTCCTCGAAGTCCGCCATGAAGCCCTTCGCGCCGGAGTTCAGCGCGTTGATGACCAGCTTGCGGTCGGTCGGTCCGGTGATCTCCACGCGCCGATCGGCGTAGTCGGAGCGCGGCGGCGCCACGCGCCAGTCGCCCTCGCGGATCTCGCGGGTCTCCTGCAGGAAGTCGAGCGTGCCGCCCGCGCGCAGCAGCGCGTCGCGCTCGCGCCGCGCCTGGAGCAGCGCCGTGCGGCGCGCGCCGAACTCGCCGTGCAGCTGGGTCAGGAAGTCGACCGCCTCGGGGCTGAGGATCTCGGTCGAGGACCGCTCGTCCAGGCCGCCGCGGTGGATCGATGGCGTGCTCATGCTGTGTGCTCCTTGGTGTGCAGGGTTCCCGCGTAGGCCCGGTCCAGGACCTGGAGGGTGTGCAGGACGGGGATGTCGTGGCCCAGGGCGGCGAGGTGCTGCTGCACCTGCGTCATGCAGCCGATGTTGCCGGTGGCGATCAGCTGCGCCCCGGTGGCCAGGAGGTTGCGGGCCTTGCGCTCGCCGAGCTGGTGGGCGATCGCCGGCTTCTCGATGTTGTACGTGCCGGCCGAGCCGCAGCACAGCTCCCATTCCGCGGGCTCGACGAGGCGCACGGCTCCGCTGGCCTCCAGGAGCTTGCGCGGCGCGCTGCGCACGCCCTGGGCGTGGGCCAGGTGGCAGGCGTCGTGGTAGGCGACGGGGATCGGGTCCGGCGCCACGGACGGGAGCTCGCGCAGTCCGAGGGCGTCGAGGAAGGCGCTGACGTCCATCGTGCGATCGGAGAGGCGCTGCGCGGCCTGCTCCTCGGGCTCGCCCTTGAACAGCAGCCCGTACTCGCGCATCCCCGATCCGCAGCCGGCGGCGTTGGTGATCACCGCGTCGACGTCGGCCGGGAAGGCGGCGAGGTTGCGCCGGGCCTGCGGCTTGGCCCGCTCCGCGGCGCCGGTGTGCATGGCCAGGGCGCCGCAGCACCCCTGCTGCGCGGGAATGACCGTCTCCACCCCGTTGCGGGCCAGGACGCGCAGGGTCGCCCAGTTGATGTCCGGGGCGAGCACCTGCTGCGCGCAGCCCGCCAGCAGGGCGACGCGCGCTCGGCGCTCTCCCTGCGCGGGAAAGACCGGCGGGAGCGGCTGCGCCGGCGGAACGCGGTCGGGCAGCAGGCGCAGCATCGACCCCATCGACGCCGGCAGCAGGCCGGCGAACGGACGGCCGAGCCGGCCGAGCCGGGCGGCGAGGCGGAAGCGCCGCGGGTGCGGCAGGGTGCGCAGGACGAGCTCGCGCTGGGCGCGGTCCATCGGATCGCGGTGGCGGTGCTCCTCGGCGTACGCGCGAAACGGCGTGATCAGCTCGCCGTAGTTCACCCCCGACGGGCAGGCGGTCTGGCAGGCCTGGCAGCCGAGGCAGTTGTCGATGAACGGCAGCGCGACCTCGAGCTCGAGCTCTCCCTCGAGCACCTCCTTCATCAGGAAGATGCGCCCGCGCGGAGAGTCCATCTCCTCGCCCATCGTCACGTACGTCGGGCACGTCGGGAGGCAGAAGCCGCAGTGGACGCACGAACCGATCGCGTCGGCCATCGGCTGGGCCTGGGGCCCGAGGGATGCAACGGGAATGGCGTGCTGCATTGGTCAGCTCTCCAGGAAGCGGGCGTGAGGGTCCAGGGCGCTGCGGATCCGCGATCCGAAGCTCCCGCCGGTCGGGGCGCCGATGAGCCGCGAGCCGCCGGTGCGGGCGTCGGTGGCGGCGTTCGTGCCGGTGCCGGTGAGCACCACGCCGGTCCGGCCCAGCGAGCGCAGCGCGGCGTCCAGGTCGGCGAGGTCGCGCGTCCCGGGCCACGCGATCCAGGCGAGGTTGGCGGCCAGGCTGTAGCGCACGGTCGCCGCGAACGGGGCCAGCGCCGCGTCGAGTCCGGGCACGTCACGCAGCGTCAGCCCCGTGCGCACCACGCGACTGCCCGCGGGCACCCAGCTGAGCTCGGCGGCGTCGCGCCACACGGCCGCGTCGGCGGCGCCCTCGAAGTGCTGGACGTCGGCCTCGACGCCCTCACACAGCCGCCGCGCCCGCGCGGCCAGCGCGTCCGGATCGCCGCCGAGGCGGACGAGCACGCCGCTGCGGTCCAGGTCGAGGGCGTCGACCTGCACCGGCCCGCGGTTGAGGCGGGCCATGGTCTCCAGCTGCGCCTCGCGCGACGGGAGGTCGAAGGCGAGCGTCGTCGTGGCGCGGGGCCGCGGAAAGACCTTGAAGGACAGCTGGACCATCACGCCGAGGCCGCCGAGCGAACCGACCATGAGCTTGGGCAGGTCGAATCCGGCCGCGTTCTTGACGATCTTCCCGCCGCCGCTGACCAGCCGCCCGGTGCCGTCGACGAACCGGACGCCGATGACGAAGTCGCGAACGCCGCCGTGGCGCAGCGCGTTGGCGCCGGACGTCGCCGCGGCGACGACCCCGCCGAGCGTCGCGCCCGCCGCGGCCAGGGGCGGATCGAAGGGCAGGTACTGGTCGTGGTCGGCCAGGGCCTGCGCGACCTCGGCGACGGGCGTGCCCGCCAGCGCGGTCAGCGTGAGCTCCGCCGGGTCGTACTCGATGATGCCGCGCAGGCCCGAGACGTCGAGCGCCACCACGTCCGGGCCGGACGCGCGGGAGAGGCCCGGCTTCGTCCCGCCGGCCACGGGCAGCACCCGCGGGCCGACGCGGATCGCCTCGGCGATCGCCTCCACGTGGTCGGTCGTGTCGATCAAGACACCGTCTCCGGCACGAGCATCTTGCCGCGGTTGGCCAGCTCGAGGGGGTCGATGGAGCGCCGCACGTCGCCCATCAGCGCGAGGTCGTCGGGCGAGAACATGAGCGACAGGTAGGCACGCTTCTCGACGCCGATGCCGTGCTCGCCGGTGATCGAGCCGCCCAGCGAGACGCACAGGCGCAGGATCTCCCCGGCGAGGTGCTCCGCGCGCTCGACCGCGCCCGGCTCGCGGCCGTCGAACAGGATCAGCGGATGCAGGTTGCCGTCACCGGCGTGGAAGACGTTGGCCACGCGGATGCCCGCCTCGGCGCTCATCCGGTCGATCTCCGCGAGCGCCTCGCCCAGGCGCGTGCGCGGCACGACCCCGTCCTGGACGATGTAGTCCGGCGCGAGCCACCCGACGGCCGAGAACGCGCTCTTGCGTCCCTTCCAGATCAGGCCGCGGGCGTCGGGGTCCTCGGTGGCGGTGGTCTCGCTGGCGCCCGACGCGCGCAGGAGCTCGTCCAGGCGCGCGGCATCGCCGTCCACCACCTCGCGCTCCCCCTCGAGCTCGACGATCAGCAGCGCGGCGCCGCTGGGGTAGTTCGGCTTGACCGACGCCTCGGCCGCCTCGATGGCCAGCGCGTCCATGATCTCCATCGCGACCGGGAGCAGCCCGGCGCTGACGATCTGGGCGACCGCATCGCCCGCCGCCTGGAGGCTGTCGTAGACCGCCAGCGAGGTCCGCACCGCCTCGGGCACCGGCACGAGGCGGAGGGTGACCTCCACTGCGATGCCGAACAGCCCCTCCGAGCCGCAGAACATCCCGACCCAGTCGGGTCCCGCCGGCTCCGTCGAGTCGCTCCCGAGCGTGACGAGCTCCCCGTCGGGCAGCACGACGGTCATGCCGATCACGTGGTTGCTCGTCATCCCGTGCTTGAGGCAGTGCGCTCCGCCCGAGTTGAACGCGACGTTGCCGCCGATGCTGCAGATCGACTGGCTCGATGGATCCGGGGCGTAGGCCAGGCCGTGGGACGCGGCCGCGCGGCTGACGTCCAGGTTGATGACGCCGGGCTGGACGGTCGCGGTGCGGGCGTCGGGATCGACGCTCAGGACGCGGTTGAGGCGGTTGAGCGCGATGACGATGCCGCCCTCGACGGGCAGCGACCCACCGGAGAGCGAGGTTCCGCTCCCCCGGGCGACGAACGGGACGCGCTCGCGATGGCAGATCCGGACGGCGCGAACGACGTCGTCGACGGACTCCGCCAGGACGACCGCGAGCGGGCGCTGGTGGAACGCGGTGAGCGCGTCGGAGCCGAAGCTCGCCATCGCGGCGGGGGACGTCAGGAGGCGATCGCCCAGTTCGAGCTGCGCCAACGCGCCGATGACCCTCTCTTCCATGTCATGCATCTATGCCAGAGCTGTTCATCGGTGTCAAGGATGCGATATAGATGCATCATGTCGGCGACCCAACTCGCGTACACCTACGCCAAGGAGCGGATCCTCGACGGGCGGCTCCGCGGCGGAGAGCTCGTCAGCGAAGGCGACATCGCGCGGGGCACCGGTCTCAGCCGCACCCCGGTGCGCGAGGCGTTCCTGCGCCTGGAGACCGAAGGCCTGATCCGGCTCTACCCCAAGCGCGGTGCGCTCGTCGTGCCCGTCTCGGCGGGCGAGGTCGAGAGCGTGATGGAGACGCGCACCCTCGTGGAGCGGTTCGCGATCGAGACGGTGATCCGCCGCTGGATCGAGCTGCGCCCCGAGATCGAGGCCGCGCTGACCCGCCAGGAGTCGTTCGCCGACCCCGAGCGCGCCTGGGAGTTCGTCGAGGCCGATCACGAGTTCCACCGCGTCTTCGTGGCCGGAGTGGGCAACCCCATCCTGCTCGCCCTGCACGACTCGATGCGCGACCGTCAGAGCCGCATGGGGCTCACCGCCCTCATGCGCGACGGCGATCGCACCCGCCGCATCCTCGACGAGCACCGTGCGCTCGCCGACGCCGTCCTCGCCGGCCGGGAGGAGCTCGCCGTCACGCTCATCGACCGCCACCTCGCCGGCACCCTCGCTCTGCTGCAGAGCTCCACCCTGACCCCGGAGTCCCCTGATGACGCCTGAAGATCCCCGCATCCAGACCGGCCTGCAGGCCCAGGCCGCGAGCCGGCAGGACGTGCTCGGCACCGGCGCGCGCCGGCTGGGCTGGAAGGCCGGGTTCGGCACCACGGCCGCGCTCGCCGCACTCGGTACCGAGGCGCCGCTGGTCGGGTTCCTGACCGAGCGCACCCTGCTCCCCGACGGCGCGACCTGCTCGACGGCCGGCTGGGGCAAGCCGGTGCTCGAGCCCGAGGTCGCGGTGCGGCTGGGCCGCGACCTGCCCGCGAACGCCACTGCGCAGGACGCCGCACAGGCGATCGACGCCATCGCCCCGGCGATCGAGCTCGTCGACCTCGCGGAGGCGGGGACCGACGTCGAGGCGATCCTCGCCGCCAACATCTTCCACCGCCACGTCCTGCTCGGGCCGTTTGAGCCGCTGCGCGCCGGCGTCGCGCTGAGCGACGCGCGGGTCGACGTGCGCGGCCTGGACCGCGTCACCGCCGATCAGGTCGACCCGACGCAGCTGCTCGGCGACCTGGCCGACGTCGTGCGCCACCTCGCCGACGCGCTGCCGCTGGCCGGCGACGGCCTGCGCGCCGGTGATGTCGTCATCACCGGCTCGGTCATCCCGGCGATCGCGGTCGTCTCCGGCGACCGGGTCGAGGTCGCGATCGGCGAGACCCAAGTGACGGTCGCGATCGCCTGAGAGCGGGCGCGCGCTGGGCGGCGAAGCCGCAGAGCGCGCGCTGCGCTGACCGCGCTCCCGTCGGGCTAGGCGGCCTCAGCCGGAGCCGCGGTGCCGTCCTCGGCCGCCACGGCCGCGATCGCCGCTGCGGCCGCGGCCTCGGCGGTGATCGTCTCCTGGTCCGGCGGCTTGGCGCCCTCCTTGGCCCACGGCTCGTCGAACTCGACGCGCCAGCGGCCCTCGTCGGTCTGCTCCAGCGCCAGCCGGGCGCGGAACGCGCGTCCGGAGCGGCCGCGGAAGCCGGTGACCGGCCGCGCGGTGTAGCCGGCGCGCACGAGCTCCTTGACGACCGCGGGAGCGAGCGTCTTGCCGGCCTTGGCCTTCCAGATGACGAAGCCGCAGCCCGGGTCCTCGCGCGACCAGCACGAGTAGCCCTTGCGGTTCTCCTGGATGTCGTTGCCGCAGACCGGGCACGGCCCGAGGTTCGCGCGCGGGATGCGCACGTCCTTGAGCTTCTCGTCGAGGACGTGAACGGTCTCCTGCGCGAACTTGGCGATGTCGGCCATGAACTTCGGCCGCGAGTCCTCGCCGCTCTCGATGTTGCCCAGGCGGTGCTCCCAGTCGCCGGTCAGCTGCGGCGAGGTGAGCGGGTGCCCGTCGAGCAGGCGGATGACGTTCACGCCCTTCTCGGTGCAGACCAGGGCGCGGCCGTCGCGCTCGACGTATCCGACGTCGATGAGGCGCTCGATGATCGCGGCGCGGGTCGCCGGCGTGCCGATGCCCGACTCCTTCATCGCCTCGCGGGCATCGTCGTCGTCGAGGATCAGCTTGCCCGCCGTCTCCATGGCGCCCAGCAGCGACGCGTCGCTGTAGCGCCGCGGCGGCTTGGTCTCCTTCTCGTCGGACCGGACCTCGCGCGTGTCGACGTCCTCGCCCTGCTCGAGCTTGGGCAGCTGCTGATCGCGACCCTCGTCCTCGTCGCCGGCCGCGGCCTCGCCCTCGGCGAGCTCGCCGTAGACGCCGCGCCAGCCCGGGACGACCAGGACCTTGCCGCGGGTGCGGAACACGTGCTCGGCGACCGTCGTCTCGATGCGCGTGTTCTCGAACTGCGCGTCGGGGTGGAAGATCGCCAGGAAGCGCCGCGTGACCATGTCGTAGATGCGGCGGTCGTCGTCGCTGAGCTTGTCGAGCTTGTGCTCGGTGCGGGTCGGGATGATCGCGTGGTGGTCGCCGACCTTCTCGTCGTCGACGACGCGCCCGAGCGGCAGCAGGTCGAGCGACGTGACGTACTCGGCGGCGGCCTTGTAGTCGCGGTTGTGGCCGACCAGCTCGACCGTCGGCTTGATCTCTTCGACCATGTCGCTGGTCAGGTAGCGCGACGACGTACGCGGATACGTGAGCAGCTTGTGCTCCTCGTACAGGCGCTGCGCGGCGCTGAGCGTGCGGCGGGCCGAGAAGCCGTGGCGCGTGTTGGCGTCGCGCTGCAGCGACGTGAGGTCGTACAGCAGCGGCGCCTTCTCGGTGCGCTTCGTCTTGTCGAGCTTGGTGATCGTGCCGCGCTGGCCGCGGACGGCCTCGACGATCGACTCCGCCTCGGCGGCGGTGGCCATGCGCGGCTGGGCGCCGGCGTGGAAGCGGCCCTCGTAGACCCGCTGGCCGTCGGCCTCGAAGGTCGCGTCGACGAGCCAATACGGCTCGGGGACGAACGCCGCGATCTCGTCCTCGCGGCGGGCGAGGATGGCCAGCGTCGGGGTCTGGACGCGGCCGAGGGAGACGGCGCCGTCGAAGGAGGAGCGCAGGCGGATGGTCGCGGCGCGCGTGGCGTTCATGCCGACGAGCCAGTCGGCCTCCGAGCGCGAGCGAGCGGCCTGCTCGAGCGTCGCCAGCTCGGCGGAGTCGCGCAGGTTGTCGAACGCGTAGACCATCGCGGCCTTGGTCATCGAGGACAGCCACAGCCGCTTGACCGGCTGCTTGGCCCCGGCCTTCTCGAACAGGTAGGCGAAGATCAGCTCGCCCTCGCGGCCGGCGTCGCAGGCGTTGATGACGTTGTCGACGTCGTCGCGCTTGAGCTGCTGGCTGACGACCGTCATCTGCTTCTTGGAGCGCTCGTCGCGCACGACCAGCTTGAAGCGGTCGGGCACGATCGGCAGATCGCCCATCTTCCACTTCTTGTACTTCGGGTCGTACTCGTCGGGCTCGGCGAGCTGCACGAGATGGCCGACCGCCCACGTGATGATGTGGTCGGGACCCTCGAGGAAGCCCTCGTTCTTGGCGAACGGACCGGGCAGGACGCGAGCGACGTCGCGTCCGACGGAGGGCTTCTCGGCGATGACGAGCGTCTTGGACATTCGTCGCGCAAGATAGTGCACGTCGGGGGCCCACCGGCTCGCGGGAGCCGCCGAACCCCGACCGTGGTCCGCCCGGCCGCGGCCGGCACCCCGTAGCTCAGCGAGCGCAGGGCCCGGTGGAGACCTTGCTCCCGACCCCCTTCAGCACCTTGCGCACGACCGCGTTGGGGACCGCGTACCCGCCCGGGCGAGCGTCACCGACGGTCGAGGCGAAGACCGTCCCGACGACGTTCCCGCCCGCGTCGACGAGTGGTCCGCCGGAGTTGCCGTGGCGGACCCTCCCGCGCAGCGGCGCGATCAGCCGCGTGACGGGACCGTTGCCGTAGGCGTCGTCGGAGATCGCCGTCCGCGCCTCCCCCATCCGCGCCGCGCGCACGTCGAAGGGGCCGTTGAGCGGGAAGCCCAGCAGCGCGGCCGAGGTCCCCGCGGGGACGCCGGCGCGCATCGCCAGCCCGGGCGCGCGCAGGCCCGGGACGCGCAGGACCGCGACGTCGTTGCGATCGTCGAAGCCGACGGCCGTCGCGTCGAGGTGCGGGCCGCGGCCCTCCAGCTGGACCGTCGTGTCGCTCTGCCCGGCGACGACGTGGGCGTTGGTGACCACCAGGCCGTCGGCGGTCACCCAGCCGGAGCCCTCGACCCCCAGTCCGCACGCCGTGCCCAGCACCTTCACCACCGAGCGCCCGGCCTGCTGGACCCCGGCGGTCCGGGCGATCGCGGCGCG
>JAOPZL010000328.1 GCA_025964175.1 Solirubrobacterales bacterium | reverse complement strand
ACGACGGCGAAGAACACCTCCCGGATCCCGCCGAAGTAGTGGTGCACGAGCGATCGCGCGACGCCGGCCGCATCCGCGATGTCCGCGGTGGAGACCTCGGAGAGGGAGCGCTCGGAGAACAGGTGCCGGGCGGCGTCGATGATCTGCTGGCGCCGGTCCTCGGGGGACATGCGGCGGCGGCGGGCGTGGGGTGGGTCGCGATCGGCCGGGCTCACTTCGGCCAGGGTAGTTGCCCCGTCTTCCAACAGCAATGAGCACCGCCACTCCGGGGTCCGCCAGAGGTTCGCGGCCTAGCGGCTACCGCCTACCGCCTACCGCCTGGCGGCCGCGCCGGCGGTCGCCAGCATCGCCGCGGGGACGCCGGCGCGTCCCGGGATCACCGTGTTGTCGTGGAGGTCGACGTTGACCGGGGGGTAGGGCGGATAGCAGTCGTAGTGCTCGGCCGGGTTCTCCCAGAAGTTGTCCTTCCAGACGATGTCGCCGAACGGGCGGCAGCCGCCCCAGTCGTGCCCGTACGGCTGGCCCTCGGGGCCGTCGGATCCCGGGGTGTTGTCGAAGGTCGCGTTGGCGCTCAGGGTGATGTACCGGCTGCCGCCGTCGGTGTACAGCGCGTTGCCGCCGTGGGTCGGCGCCTTGCCGAAGACGACGTTGCCGGAGATCACCTGGCCGTCGGCCAGCGAGGTGCCCTGCTGGCCCAGCGAGTAGATGCCGCCACCGTCGTAGAGCAGCTGCAGGTAGTTCGAGATCTCGTTGTCGAGGATCCGGTTCCCGCGGCTCGTGGTCGGCGTCGTGTACGTCTTCCACTCCTGGTACGGGCAGCCGGTGCAGCCCGGGAAGCGGCCGGGGTCGGTCATGCCCCAGCCCCAGCCGATCGAGATCCCCGTGTAGGGCAGGTCGGAGAGGGTGTTGTGGCTGATCGTCGTCCGCGTCGTGTAGCCGACGAAGACCGCCGCCGCGTCGAAGAACTCCTGGGCCGCCTTCGTGATGGTGTTGTTCGCGATGCGGTTGTCGCGCGTGACCTCTCCCGGGCGGCTGGGATGGTGGTCGACGACGTCGACGCCGCCGAGCTGGATGGCGGCGGCGGAGATGTCGGTGAAGCGGCTGCCGGCGATCGTGTTGTGCTGGCTCCCGGTGTCGAAGTCCAGCGCGACGCCGCCCAGGTGCTGGAACGTGCTGCGGCGGATCGTCACGTCGCGCGCGTACGCGAAGCGGAGGTTGCCGGGCGTGCGCGTGGTGAACTCGGCGTGCTCGAGGGTCTGGGGCTGGTTGGGGCCGGTCACGTGGAAGCCGGTCTGGTCGTCGGCGTAGCCCTCGTCTCCGCTGACGCCCATCCACGTCGCGTAGGCGAAGGTCAGGCCGTCGAAGCGCAGGTGGCCGACCGGGTGGGTCCGCGTCCCGCGCGCATCCACGAGGACCTCGGTCGCGGCCGCTTCGACGTCGGCGGTGGCGAGGCTCTCGCCGGGCGCCGGCATGTAGTAGATCCAGCCGGCGGGCTGATCGAGGTACCACTCGCGCGGCTGGTCCAGCAGCTCGTAGGCGTTCTCGATCCGCGTGGGCAGCCCCATCGCCGCCACGCCGTAGAAGACGTTGGCGTTGTGCCAGCACGGCTGCGCCATCGTGATCTGGTCGCCGATGATGGAGGCGACCGGGCAGCGGAAGCTCTTCCAGCGCCAGTTGGACAGCATCTCGATGTCGCCCGGGTTGCGCCAGCTCGCCATGGTGGCATCGGTGGTCGTGTAGCCCGTCGCCGTCTTGGTGATGCCGGCCGGGTCGTCCGCGCTGCTCGCGCGGGGGGCGCGCTTCCCGTTGACGTACAGCTGGCGCGTGGTCAGCTTCGGCGCGGCGGCGCGGTAGATGCCGCGGGCGCGGTCGAACAGCGTCCAGCCCGTGATGCGGCGGCCGCCGCTGATCAGCGGGTGCGTGCCCGGTGCGGCGGCGTAGACGACGTCGTGGCCGTTGCCGCCCGAGTCGGCGGCGCGGAGCACGAGCGGACGGGTCATGCGATAGGTACCGCCGGCCAGTCGCACGACCACGTCCCCGTGCAGCGGGCGGGGGACCTTGCGGGCGGCGATGCGGGCGCGGTCCAGCGTCAGGAACGGCCGCGCCTCGGTCCCGGGGTCGTGGTCATCGCCGTGCGGCGAGACGTAGAAGGTCGTGGCCGCGGCCTGGGCGGTCGCCGACGCGCCGAGCGCGATCAGGCAGACGAGGAGGGCCATCGCGGCCGATTGGGCGATCCGTGCCATGCCGCGGACCGTACAGTACGGCGCTCGGTTCGCGGGCTCGGCAAAGCGGGCTCGCGCGCCACGCCCGACTGCGCCGGGCTTCGCTACGTCCCGCAGAAGGTCCGGTAGGCGGCGAGCTCGGACGGCGCCGGGGCGGCGTAGGCCTCCAGGCCCGGCCGCTCGTCAAACGGCTGGGCGAGGACGTCGAGGAGCTGTCGCAGCGGCTGCAGGTCGTCGGCCGTGGCCGCTTCCAGCGCCGCCTCGACCAGGTGGTTGCGCGGGACGTAGACGGGGTTCACGCGGTCCATCGCGTCCGCGACGGCCGGGCGGTCGATCGCCTGGGCGGACAGTCGCGTCGACCACCGCTGCGACCACGCGTCGAACTCGGGTGAGTCGGCGAACAGAGCGCGCGCCGGCCCGCCGTCCCCGCGCACCGTGGAGGACAGCGCACGCAGGCCCGAGGTGAAGTCGACCCGCTGGGCGTGCATCAGCGCCAGCAGGTCCTCGATCAGCGCGTCGTCGCGGGGCCGCTCGTAGGTGAGGCCCAGCTTGCCGCGCATCCCGTGGCTCCAGTACCGGGCGTAGCGGCCGGGGAACGACTGCAGCACCTCGGTGGCGGCCGCGACCGCCTCGTCGGGTTCGGAGCCGATCAGCGGCAGCAGCGACTCGGCGAACCGCGCGAGGTTCCACTGCGCGACCTGGGGCTGGTTGCCGTAGGCGTAGCGGCCGCCGACGTCGATGGAGCTGAACACGGTGGCCGGGTCGAACGCGTCCATGAACGCGCACGGGCCGTAGTCGATCGTCTCGCCCGAGATCGCCACGTTGTCGGTGTTCATGACGCCGTGGACGAACCCGACCAGCATCCAGCGGGCGACCAGCGAGGCCTGGGCGTTGACGACGCTCGCAAACAGCGCGAGGTAGGGGTTCTCGGCGTCAGCGGCCTCCGGGTGATGGCGCGCGATCGCGTAGTCGGCGAGCCGGCGCAGGAGCTCGGGATCGCCGGTCGCGGCCGCGTACTGGAACGTGCCCACGCGCAGGTGGCTCGCCGCGACGCGCGTGAGCACCGCGCCCGGGACCATCGTCTCGCGAGCGATGTGCTCCCCGGTGGCCACCACGGCAAGCGACCGCGTGGTGGGGATGCAGAGCGCGTGCATCGCCTCGGAGATCACGTACTCGCGCAACATCGGGCCGACCGCCGCCTTGCCGTCCCCGCCTCGGGCGAAGGGCGTGCGCCCCGACCCCTTGAGGTGCAGATCGCGACGGCACCCGTCGACGTCGAGCACCTCGCCGAGCAGCAGCGCCCGGCCGTCGCCCAGCCGCGGCGAGTACCCGCCGAACTGGTGGCCGGCGTAGGCCTGGGCCACGGTGGACGCCCCTTCGGGCACCGCGTTGCCGACGAGCACGGCCACGCCGTCGGGTGCGCGCAGCGCTTCCGGATCCAGGCCGAGCTCGACGGCGAGCTGCTCGTTGAGCGCCAGGAGCGCCGGCGCGGGAGCGCCAGCCGCCTGCCAAGGCTCGTACAGCCCGGTCAGCTCGCGCACGAAGGAGTTGTCGAAGGTCAGCAGCGGCGGGGCGGCAACGCTCATGGACCCCAGGCTATGTGGATCAGGGCCCGCTCTCCGGGGTGCCACGTCCCAGCCGGTCCGCCCCGGCATTCAAGTTCGGTGCCGAGGCGTCCGATCAACCACGGATGCCGGTTCCGCTTCCCGAGAGGTCGACCATGCGTCGCGACATCCTGCCGTCCCGCCTGCGCACCGGCCTGCTGGCCGGCTTCCTCGCGCTCACCGTCGGGGGCCTGTCGGCCGCTCCGGCGAGCGCGCAGTCACCGTCGCCGGCGAGCCCACCGTCCCGCCTCGGGGTCCTCACCGCCGCCGCGGGCACGCTGACCCCGTCGGGCGACTCCTACGTCCTCACGCTGCGCCGCGTCGCCCCGCGCAGCACGTGGTTCGTCGACCGTCCCTACCACGCCGCGGGCTCCGATCCGACCGCCGCGCTCGTGCACGCCTTCTTCGCGACCGACGACGGGCCGCCCAACGCAGCGCTGGAGGTGGGAACCCGCAGCGGCCGTGGCGCGACCGTCGTGGTCGAGCTGTCGCATCCCGTCGTGCGCGACGGCGGCCGCACGCTGCGCTTCCGCGCTCGGCTGCTCGACGACGTGCCCGGCGGGCTGGCCTGGTCGCGCTCGCGCCGCACGACCCGGCCGCCCCGCAGCTTCGGTGCGGCCACGCTGTTCCTCGACTCCTTCTCCCAGAGCTGCACGGTCGAGGTCGCCTATCCCACGACCTCCACCCTGCAGGGACAGGTCGCCTTCAGCGACGCCTTCGGCGAGTCGCCCTACCTCGACGGCGCCGCGGGGATGATCGTGATGCAGCAGTCGGGCAGCACGTTCTACGGCTGCGGCGCGACCGCCACGATGACCTTCGCCGACGCAACGGTCCCCGGCGGTACCTACACGGCGCAGGTGACGTGGAGCAACCCGATGATCGGCCACAACTCGATGGGCTGCTCGATCACCGTGGGAGCCGTGAACTGCCAGTACCCGGACACGCCCGGCGGCTCGACGCCGAACTTCACCTACAGCCTGGACAACGCGCCGATGCCGCAGCCGTGAGGCTGCGGCACGTTCAGCTGCTCAGCGGCGCCAGGCGGGTCTGCTCGACGTGGGCCAGCTTGCGCCGCAGCCGCAGCAGCTGACGCTGCTGCTTGGGCGTGCGCTTGTGGCTCGGGTGGGCGATGTTGGTGCGCTCGAGCGGATCGGCCTGCAGGTCGTACATCTCCCACTGATCGGGCTCGTTGCCGTCGGCGTCGTAGTAGCGGGCCAGCTTGTAGCGCCGCTCGCGGATGCTGACGATGTGGTTGGGCGGCTTGGGGTACGGCCCGCGCGATTGACCTGACTGCCAGTCGTCGTAGGTGAAGACGGTGTAGTCCTGCGGCGGCTTCGCCGAGCCGCCGAGGATCTGGTCGGAGTAGTCGACTCCCTGCCACGAGGGGTCGCGAGCGCTCGCGGGTGCTCCGACGAGGCTGGCGAGCGTGGGGAGGAAGTCGACGTGCGAGACGATCGCGTCGCTCGTCCGGGGCTTCTTGAACAGGCGCGGGTTGGAGTAGACGAGCGGGACGCGGGTCGACTCCTCATAGAAGTTGAAGTTCTTCTGGCGCATGCCACCGTGGGACGTGCCCATCTCCCCGTGGTCGGCGCTGGCGATCACGAGCGTGTTGTCGAGCAGGCCGTTGGCCTCGAGCGTGTCGAGCAGCTTGACGAGGTAGGCGTCCGACGACTTCATGAGGTTGCCGTAGAAGTTCAGGTAGTTGCGCTTCATCTGCGGCGTGGGAATGGGGCCGGAGGCGTTGAACAGGCGCAGGAACTCCTGCTGCACGCTCGGCTTGGTCGACAGGTCCTCGTTCGCCGTCGCCGGCGGCTGCATCTCTCCCTGCACCCACGACTCGTCGTAGCCGCTCGTGGTGTAGCTGGACGGGTAGAAGAGCACGTCGTGCGGGTTGACCAGGGAGACGACCATGAAGAACGGCTGGTCCTGCGCGGCACCCGAGCTCAGGTACTGCACGGCGCCCTCGTTGCCCTCGTTGGACGAGCCCTGCGCGTTCATGAAGCGGCCGTCGTTGTCGTAGATGCCGCCGCCTTCCTCCGGCGGGTCCTGGTTCCCGCCGGCGTCCGGCGGATCCCAGCGGGTGAAGCCGTACTGGTTGACGTCGGAGGGAGCCCAGCTCGTCCCGTTGGCGGGCTTGTTGCAGTGGAACTTGCCCTTGTAGACCGGCGTGTAGCCGACCGAGGCGACGACGGTGGCGGGGTTCTTGAAGGTCGTCGCCAGCTCGACCTGCGGGTACTGCGGCGCCGGCATGTCGGTCTCGAGCGTGTACTTGACGCCGTGCTGGGCCGGGAAGTAGCCCGACAGCAGCGTCGAGCGCGCGGGCGAGCACATGCACGCGTTGGTGAACGCGTTCTCGAAGGTCAACCCGTTCTTCTGCAGCCGGGTCAGGCCAGGCATGTTGCGCTCCGCCCAGCCGGGCGGGAAGTGCTGGATCGCCCGCTGCTGGTCGGTCAGGAAGACGAGCACGTTCATGCCGGCGACGCTGCGCGCCGGCCGCGCGCCGGGGACCGCGGGCCGCGGCGCC
>JAOPZL010000324.1 GCA_025964175.1 Solirubrobacterales bacterium | reverse complement strand
GCGCGCTACCCCGAGCGCACGACGCCGCGGGGCTGACGGTGGGCGTCAGCGCGGAGAGCCGCGCAGGCCGCGGCGAGTCCTTCGCGCTAGCCTCAGCGCCATGCCTCTGATCCCGACCGTCGTCGAGCGCACCGCCCGTGGCGAGCGCGAGTACGACATCTTCTCGCGCCTGCTCAACGAGCGGATCATCTTCCTCGGGTCGGCGGTCGACGACCAGGTCGCCAACCTGATCGTCGCGCAGCTGCTGCACCTCGAGTCGTCCGATCCCGACAAGGACATCTCGATCTACATCAACTCCCCGGGCGGGTCGATCTACGCCGGCCTGGCGATCTTCGACACGATGAACTTCATCAAGCCCGACGTGTCGACGATCTGCTGCGGGATCGCCATGTCGATGGGCTCGCTGCTGCTGGCCGGGGGCAAGAAGGGCAAGCGGTTCTCGCTGCCCAACTCGCGCATCCTCATCCACCAGCCGTCGTCGGGCTTCGAGGGCCAGGCGAGCGACATCGCCATCCACGCCGAGGAGATCCTCAAGACGCGCAAGCGCATCGACGAGATCTACGCGCAGGCGTGCGGGCGCACGGAGGAGCAGGTGCACCAGGACATGGAGCGCGACCGCTTCTTCAAGCCCGATGAGGCCGTCGAGTACGGGCTCATCGACCGCGTCATCACCTCGCACTAGCGAGACGCGGCTCCCACTTCGCCGATGGGCGGAACGTAGAGTTCCGCCCATGAGCATCTCCCCGGCCGAAGCGCCCGACCTCGAAGCCCTGGGCGCCGCCATCCGCGGTGACGTCATCGCCCCCGGCGATCCCGGGTACGACGCCGCGCGTCAGGCCTGGAACCTGATCGCCGATCAGCACCCCGCCTTCGTCGTCCAGGCGGAGTCGACGGACGACGTCGCCGCGGTCGTGCGCTTCGCCCGCGAGCACGGCCTGCGCGTCGCGCCACAGGCCACCGGCCACGGCGCCGCCTCGATGGGCGACCTCGGCGGCACGATCCTCCTGCGCACGTCGCGGATGACCGCGGTCAGCATCGACCCCGGGACGCGGATCGCCCACGTCCAGTCCGGCACGCCGTGGAACGCCGTCGTGCCCGCCGCCGCCGAGCACGGCCTCGCGGCGCTGCACGGGTTCTCCGGGACGGTCGGCGTCGCGGGGTACACGCTCGCCGGCGGCCTGGGCTGGCTGGCGCGCTGGAAGGGGCTGGCCTCCAACCACGTCGTCGCGCTGGAGGTCGTCACCGCCGACGGTGACGTCCTGCGGGTCGACGCCGACCACGAGCCCGACCTGTTCTGGGCGCTGCGCGGCGGCGGCGGCGATCATGCGATCGTCACCGCGCTGGAGCTGGAGCTCGTCGAGCTGACGACGGTCTACGCGGGCGCGCTGCTGTGGCCGATCGAGCAGGCATCGGCCGTCGCCCACGCGTGGCTTCAGTGGACGAGGACGGTCCCCGAGACCCTGACCTCCGACATCAAGCTGGTGCGCCTCCCGCCGCTGCCGCAGATCCCCGAGCCGCTGCGCGGGCGCTCGCTCGTGATGATCGGGCTGGCCTTCGCCGGCGACGCCGCACAGGGCGAGGCGCTGGTCGCGCCGCTGCGCGCCGTGGCCGAGCCGTACCTCGACATGGTCGGCGAGCTGCCCGCCGCCGCTCTGGCCGCGATCGCCGGCGATCCCGTCGATCCCGGCCCCGCCCGCGGCGACGGCATCCTGCTGAGCGATCTGGACGCCGCGGGGATCGACGCGTTCGTCGACGTCGCCGGACCCGACGCGGACACCCCGCTCCTGCAGCTCGAGCTGCGCCACCTCGGCGGCGCGCTGGACGTCTCCTCACCCGACCACGGCGCGCTGGACACGGTCGACGCGGGGTTCGTCCTCTACGGCGTCGGGATGGCGATGTCGCCGCAGATGGACGCGGCGGTCGAGACCTCGCTCGCGCACGCGCTTGAGCGGATGGCCCCGTGGTCGGCCGACCGCACCCTGCTGTCCTTCGCCGAGGGACAGCCCGGGATGCGGCGCTCGTTCCCGCCGGCGGTCGCCGATCGCCTCGTCGCGCTCAAGCGGCGCTACGACCCGGAGAACCGGATCGTGGCCAACCACGTCTCCGACTAGGCGCCGTCGGGATCCAGGATCCCGCCCGGCGACGTCGGGCTCGCCAGCGGCGCGCCGAGCGCCGCTGACAGCGACGAGATCGCTGCCAGGGCGGCCGCCATCGTCAGGTTCGAGCCGCCCGGAAGCTCGATCGGCAGCGCCGGATCGGTCGGGGTGGCCGTGCCGTCGGTGGAGGAGCTGACGATCGCGATCGGGCCCAGCGTGTCGGCGGCGAGGTTGATCGCGTTCAGCGCCGCGTTCGCCGCGTCGCGGACCGCGTTGAGCTGCGCCACGTAGGGCTGCTGGGCGGCGAGGACCGCGCTGTGGCGAGGGTCGTTCCTGGGCACGACCTCCGCCAGCCGGGTCAGGGTGGTCGAGACGTCGTCGGAGATGTTCTGCAGATCGCCGCCGAAGTCGACGAGCTGGGAGCGCAGCGCGCTGAGCTGGTCGCGCGGCGCCGACGACGTGGTCAGCTGCGCGATGGGCCCGGCCAGCGTGCTCGTCTTCTGGCCGGCGGTCTCCAGCGCGGCGAACTGGGACACGATGCGGTCGAAGGAGTCGGCCTTGCCGCTGCGCCGCAGCGTCGCGCTGGACGCCCGCGTGCCGCGCAGGCTGACCTTGAGGAAGTCGCCGGGGCGCAGCTCCTGCAGGGCGAGGTGGTCGGTGCCCCAGTGGATCGGCTTGGCGCCCCCCGGCACGATCATCGCGATCACCGGCCTGCCGACGCGGCGCTGCGAGCTCGCACTGAGCAGGACGGGCAGCGCGGTGCCGGCGGGGGATGCCGACGCGGGCGCCACGACGGTCCCGTAGACGGTGCGCGTCTTCGTCGCCGCCCCGGCCGCAGCCGGCAGCATCAGCAGCGCCGCCACGTTCAGGACCAGCGCAAGACGGACCCGGAGCATGAACACCCCAGTTCCCGGAGCGGGGCGGATC